>JAAYXG010000498.1 GCA_012516015.1 Lysobacteraceae bacterium
CTTGTACTGCCAGTGGGCGGCGATGCCGGACTCGGCGACCCGGTGCATCTCCTCGGTTCGAATCTGCACCTCGATCGGCATGCCGTTCGGGCCGAAGAGCGTCGTGTGCAGGGATTGGTAGCCGTTGATGCGCGGGATCGCGATGTAATCCTTGAAACGCCCCGGCATCGGGCGATAAAGGCCGTGCACGATCCCTAGCACGCGATAGCACGTGTCGACCGAGTCGACGACGATGCGAAAACCGAACACATCGACGATGGAAGTCAGCGGTGCGCGTTTGCGCCGCATCTTCTGATAGACGCTGTAGAGGTGCTTCTCGCGGCCCTCGACGCGGCCCTGGATGTTCGCCTTCTCGAGGGCGTCGCGCAGGTTCTGAGCGATCTTGCCGATGAATTGCTTCTGATTGCCGCGCGCCTTCTTGATCGCCTTTTCGATGATGCGATAGCGCCCGGGGTACAGCGCCTTGAACCCGAGCTCTTCGAGCTCCGATTTGATCGAGTGGATACCGAGACGATTCGCGATCGGTGCGTAGATCTCGAGCGTTTCGCGCGCGACCATGCGCCGCTTCGCTGGCGGCACGGCACCGAGCGTGCGCATGTTGTGCGTGCGATCCGCGAGCTTGACCATGATGACGCGAATGTCGCGCACCATGGCTAGCAACATCTTGCGGAAGCTCTCGGCCTGCGCTTCCGCGCGGCTGCGGAATTGGATGTGATCGAGCTTCGAGACGCCGTCGACGAGCTCCGCGACATCGGCGCCGAAGCGCTCTGCGATCTCGTCTTTCGCGGTCGGGGTGTCCTCGATGACGTCGTGCAGGAGCGCCGCCATGATCGTCGGTGCATCGAGGTGCAAATCGGCGAGGATCTGCGCGACCGCGACGGGGTGCGCGATGTAGGGCTCGCCGCTCAGGCGCTTCTGCCCTTCGTGCGCGGCGGCTCCGAATTCATAGGCGTCCCGCACGCGATCGACCTGTGCGGGCGGAAGATAGCTTTCGAGCTTATTGAGTAGCTGCGTGACCCCGATGGAGCGCCTTCCGGTGGGGAGTAGACCCAGAATGGAAGACGCGTAATCCATAGATGATCATGACGATGCGGGCGGATCTCAGGGAATCAATGCTGGTCGCCCAGCCCGAGATGCGGCGCTCGGATTTCGCCCGACATGGGCTGCATCTCCATTTCCGGGAGCGCCTCCGGGGCGGGCCGTTCGACTTCCTCCAGGATCTCGGGACCGATATGGCCGGCGGCGATTTCGCGCAGTGCAACGACCGTCGGCTTGTCGTTTTCCCATTCCACGGTGGGCTCTGCCCCATTGGCGAGCTTGCGGGCGCGCTTGGCGGCGACGAGCACGAGCTGGAACAGATTCGGAATGTTGTGGAGACAGTCTTCGACGGTGATGCGGGCCATGTAAACCTCTGAAACGAAATCATTCGATTGTGCACGAGTATAGCGTGAGCGCGCGCACCGCGGGCCAACGAAACGGCCGACGGCTGCCGCCAGCGGCTGCTTGGTGAAAAACCTGATCCCGTCCGACGTCCAGCGGCGGGAGGTTTGGGGGTGGCCCGAGCCGATGAGTGCCTGCTGCTCGCGCCCGGCGCTGGCCTCCGTTACCATTGCGCGCCGCCGCGCCCTATTCTAAGCGGCTGCGGCAAAAAGATTAGACGTGGAGATGGGAATGAAGTTTCGACCGACCCTGGCAGCGCTCGGCCTCGGCGTTCTTGCCGCCTGTGCGACGCTTTCTGCGAACGCGGACGCCGATGCAAAACGCGGCGAAGTACTGGCCTACACCTGCCTGGGCTGCCACGGCGTTCCCGGCTACAAGAACGCATACCCGACCTATAGCGTGCCCAATCTCGGCGGCCAGCATGCCAAGTACCTGGAGACCGCGCTGGCAGCCTACGCCTCGGGCGAGCGTCCGCATCAAACGATGCACGCCCAGGCAGCGAGGCTGTCCGATCAGGATCGTGCCGATATCGCCGCTTACCTTCAGGGCGAGCCGATTACACCGAGTGACCAGGTTGTCGGCACGCCGCCGCCGGCAACGCAGACGTGCGTCGCCTGCCACGGCGCCGACGGCGCGAAGACGGTGATGGACGACTACCCGATCCTCGCGGGACAGCGCGCCGACTATCTCGTCCAGGCGCTCAAGGACTACAAGAGCGGTAAGCGAAAGAATCCGATCATGGCCGGCATCATCACCGGCGTCGACGAGAAGGATTTCGAAGCGCTCGCGCAGTTCTTCGCGAATCAGAAGGGACTCTGCAACACGAAGGAAGTCCGCGAGAGCGGGAAGTGCCGGTAGGTGGGGCTTCGCCGGCACGTGTGAGGTGTAGCGTGTAAGGTGTAGCGCGAGAACGAGCGCCATCTGACGCTACACCAGACACTTCACACTTCACGCAGGCGCGCGGAGCACCGATGGAGACGCAGTCCTTTCGCGCTTTCCGCATCCATCAGGAACAGGGCCGCACGGTCGCGCGGCTCGAGGCGATTTCGCTCGACGATTTGTCGCCCGGCGAAGTCGTCATCAAGGTTCACTACTCGACGATCAACTACAAGGATGCGCTTGCCGCGACCGGCAAGGGCAAAATCCTGCGCAAGTTCCCGCTCGTCGGCGGCATCGACCTTGCGGGAGAAGTCATCGAATCCGCCGCTCCGGCGGTGCGCGTAGGGGATCGCGTTCTCGTCACGGGCTGCGGTCTGTCCGAAACGCACGACGGCGGTTACGCCGAGTAAGCGCGCGTGCCCGCGGAGTGGGTCATCCCCATCCCACCGCCCCTCGACGAATTCGAGTGCATGGCGATCGGCACGGCGGGATTCACGGCCGCGCTCGCGATCCATCGCATGGAAGAGAACGGCCAGGATCCGGCCGCGGGCGAAATTCTCGTGACGGGTGCAAGCGGCGGCGTGGGGAGTCTCGCGATCGATATGCTCACGGGTCGCGGCCACCGTGTCGTTGCCGTCAGCGGCAAGCCGCAAGCCGTTCCCTATTTGCAGGATCTCGGCGCCGTACGCGTGCTCGATCGACGGGAGATCGATTACGGGTCGAAGCCCCTCGAAACGATTCGTTGGGCGGGCGCGATCGACAACGTGGGCGGCGAGATGCTTGCGTGGCTGACCCGCACGACGGATTTCCGCGGCAACATCGCGAGCATCGGTATGGCGGCGAGCACGAAACTGGAGACGACCGTACTGCCGTTCATTTTGCGGGGTATCAACCTACTTGGTATCAACTCCGTTCATACGCCGCGCGCATTGCGTCTGCGGGTCTGGGAGCGACTTGCCAGCGATCTGCGTCCGCGCGATTTGGCGAAGATCGTCACGCGCACCGTCGGGCTGGCGGACCTCGCGACGGCGTTCGACGCGTACCTCGATGCGACGGTGCTCGGGCGCACCGTCGTGCGAATCGCATGAACAGAGGCACCTGGCGGAACGGCGAATCGATGCGCATCGCTGCCCGCCGCTCGACCTACCGAACTAACTGCTGACCGCTTGCATGTCAGATTCGCTGAAATACGGTGCGGCCGAGCTCGGCATTGCGCTCGACGATGAAACTGCGGGCAAGCTCGTGCGGTTGCTCGATGAGCTCGATGTCTGGAATGCGCGGATGAACCTCACGGCGATCCGCGAGCGGCCGCAGCAGATCACGAAACACCTTCTCGACAGTCTTTCGACGTACTCGCACCTCCAGGGAACGCGTATTGCCGATGTCGGTACGGGTGCGGGGTTTCCCGGGCTTCCGCTCGCGATCGTCGCGCCCGACCGGCACTTCACGCTGATCGATTCGACAGCGAAAAAGTTGAAGTTCATCGATCATGTCGTTGCACTGCTCGGTCTCGCGAACGTCGAAACCGTGCACACGCGGGCCGAAAGCTATCGTCCGAAGGAGCGCTTCGATTGCGTGCTCTCGCGTGCGGTCGGACCCATCGAAAATTTCGTCAAGTGGGCGGGACACTTGTGCGCGGGCGGCGGACGACTGCTTGCGATGAAAGGCCGCTATCCGACCGACGAGCTCGCACGGCTGCCGAGCGGGTGGAAACTCGCGAAGGTCCACCGACTTACCGTTCCCGGTCTGGACGAGGAGCGGCATCTTGTGGAAATCTGCCGCAGCCACGACA
>JAAYXG010000499.1 GCA_012516015.1 Lysobacteraceae bacterium
CGCAGATCACGCTCGCACCCGCGATGAATCGCTAAATGTGGGCGAATCCGGCGACGCAGGCCAACGTAGAAGTGCTGCGTGAGCGCGGCGTGCGTTTCCTCGGACCGGATTCCGGCGAGCAGGCCTGCGGCGAAGTGGGTGTCGGGCGCATGGTCGAACCCGCACGCATTGCCGAGGAGATCTTCACCGTTCGAGGCGGGCCGGGCGTCCTGCAGGGCTTGAAAGTCGTCGTCACTGCAGGCCCCACGCGCGAGCGCATCGATCCGGTGCGCTTCATCAGCAATCGCAGCTCGGGAAAGATGGGGTTCGCGGTCGCACAGGCCGCGCGCGAAGCGGGAGCCAAGGTCGTTCTCGTGAGCGGCCCGGTGCAGATTCCGACGCCAACCGGGATCGAGCGCATCGAAGTCGAAAGCGCAGAGCAAATGCTGAGCGCCGTGCAGAAACACATCGCCGATGCGGACATCTTCGTCGCCGCGGCGGCGGTGTCCGACTACAAGTGCGCCAAAGTCGCGGGCGAGAAGATCAAGAAGACGAGCGACGTGATGTCGCTGTCGTTGTCCCGCGCGCCCGATGTGCTCGCGACGATCGGCCGAAGCGACTCGCCGCCGTTCCTGGTCGGATTCGCCGCGGAGACCGAAAACGTCGAGCGCAACGCGCTCGCGAAGCTCGTAGGCAAGAATCTCGACATGATTGCCGCCAACAAAGTGGGCGACGGGCTCGGCTTCGACAAAGACGACAATGCGCTGACGGTGTATTGGAACGGCGGCAAGCGAGAGCTCGCGTTGACGAGCAAGATTGCCTTGGCGCGCCAACTCGTCGAGTTGATCGCGGAACGATATCGTTTGCGCGTACCCAAGGGCTGTCCGAACACGGCGAAGCCAGCGGCTTCTCTGTAGGTCGGAATTTATTCCGACACTTCTTGGTCGGATTGAAATCCGACCCACATGGTCGGACTAAAATTCCGACCTACAAATAATGACGCAACGATCACGAAGAAAACTTCAGGTTCGCATTCTCGATCCACGCATCGGCCGGGAGTATCCGCTTCCCGCATACGCGACGTCGGGCTCCGCAGGCGTCGATCTGCGTGCGTGCTTGGATGAAGCGATCGAGCTCAAGCCGGGCGACACGCAGCTCATTCCCTCCGGCATCGCGATTCATCTCGAGGATCCGGGCTACGCGGCAATCGTGTTGCCGCGATCGGGTCTCGGCCACAAGCACGGCATCGTGCTCGGCAATCTCGTTGGGCTGATCGACTCGGACTACCAAGGGCAGGTGTTCGTGTCTGTTTGGAATCGCGGACAAGCGACTTTCACGATCCAGCCGGGCGAGCGCATCGCGCAGCTCGTCGTTGTGCCGGTCGTGCAGGTCGATTTCGAAGTCGTCGAAGAATTCACGGCCTCGGAGCGAGGCGCGGGCGGGTTCGGCAGCTCAGGCAGGCGCTGAGTAAGCCGCGGACGGCGGACGGTGAAGAAGCAAAGGCCTTCAGTGCTCGTTCTTCTTTCGGTCTTCACCGTCCGCTGTCCGCCGTCCGCCGTTCACTTCAAACCCTTGAGCTCCTTGAAGCGTTTGATGTCCGCATCGAACGAGGCGTTGATCTCCTCTTGCTCGCGACGATTGTTGGCGAGCATTTCGTGATAGGTGCGCAAACTGTTCACCGTGTTCACCATCTCTTCGGCGAGATGGTCCGGAAGCGGCGGCGCATTCGGATCGTCGTTGTACGGCTTGAAGCGAGCAATCTGGTTTTCGATGCGGCTTTGACGCTCGCGCATGTGCGCAATGTTCTGCTCGGTGACGCGATATTGTGCCTTGAGCAACTCGATTCGTTGATCACGCAACCGCTCGATATCCGCGACGCTCAGATAAGTATCGATCAGCATCCGATCGTGCTGCTCGCGGCGCTCGCGCTCTTTCCGGGCTTCCGCTTCCGCGGCTTCGCGCTTCAAGCGCTCGGCGCGCGTCGCGTCCCCTTCGATGACCCGCAGCACCATGCCGCGTTCATCGAGCACCTCGGTGTCGAGGCCGGTGCATGCCGGTGGCACGCTGTCGCCGTAGTGGGTTTGCCCGCTCTTGTCCTTACAACGGTAGAACGCTTCGCGGGATGAGCCCTGAGCCGCCAGGGCGACCGTCGAGATCAGAAGCGTGCCCAGCAACGAGTAGCGCCAGAGTGTGTGCATTGCGCGAGTTGTCGGAAAAGTTCGACTATTGTGCCCCAGGTCGGCGTCCGGTCAACGTCGGGACGCCAAAAACGCCGCGATTTCGCGCGCGACTTCACATTGATGTTGTCGTCCCGTACTCGGCGCGGTAGCGCCGCAGCGCGGCGAGCTGGGCCGAATCGCCCGTGCGCTCCAAATAAACGATCAAGTCGTCGAGTTTGAGAATGCTCGTCACCGGTAACTCGAGCACTCGTTCTACCTCCTGCACGGCGGAGAGCTCGCCTTGCCCGCGCTCCTGGCGATCGAGCGCGAGCACGACACCGACCGGTTCGGCACCCGCCGCGCGGATGATATCGACCGACTCCCGAATCGCCGTTCCCGCGGTGATCACGTCGTCGACGATGAGCACGCGTCCGCGCAACGGCGCGCCGACGATCGAACCGCCCTCCCCATGATCCTTCGCTTCCTTGCGGTTGAATGCCCAAGGCAGGCTGCGGCCATGCGCGTCAGCGAGCCCGATCGCCGTCGCCGACACGAGCGGGATACCTTTGTAGGCGGGCCCGAACAGCACGTCGATCTCGATGCCCGCGGCCTGTATCGCATCGGCATAGTGGCGCCCCAGCTCGGCCAATGCGCGCCCGGTGTTGAAGAGCCCCGCATTGAAGAAGTAGGGGCTGATGCGCCCGGATTTGAGCTTGAATTCGCCGAACCGGAGCACGCCGAGCTCGAGGCAGAGATCGATGAAGGATGCAGACATACGCAAGTCATCTGGCGGAGCAGGTGGGGATAGTAAGGCAACACACCGTCTTCACGTTAGCGATTGAGGCGCCGCCGCCTGTTCGTCGCTGCGATCCTTCGGCATGATCCGCCCTTTATTCGTGGGCGACGTGGAGAAGCGATTGAGCGCAGCGGCAGGATCGACAGTGGTCGGGTGGCGACGTTACGTCCCGCTGTCCGTGCGTCCCTACACCGAAGCGGCGCCGCTTGCCGCCTTCTTCCTCGGAATTTCCTCCGGTGCGCCGTACGCGATGATCGCGGCGACGCTCACGACGCGTCTTGCGCAGGACGGGATCGACAAGCGCGCAATCACGGCGTTCTCGCTCGCGTTCTTGGTCTACAACCTGAAATGGATCTGGGCGTGGGTCGTCGATAGCGTGCGATTGCCGATCATCGGTCGGCTTGGGCAACGCGTCTCGTGGCTGCTCTTCACCGGCGCGCTTGCCATTGCCGCTATCGTCAATCTCGGGCTCGCCGATCCGAAGACAAGCTTGATGGCCACCGCGCAGGCGGCGATCTTCGTCGCGATCGCAGGCGCAACCTACGACATCGTCATCGACGGCTATCGCATCGAGCTGCTCGAGCCCGAGCAATTGGGCGTGGGCTCCGGCATGTCGCAGTACGGGTGGAGAATCGGTTCGGTGCTCGCCGCCGCGCTCGCGCTCGCGCTCGCCGCGCGCATCGGGTGGCAGTTTGCGTACATCATCTGCGCAGCGCTCGCGATACCCGCCATGTTGACGGGTCTCATCATGGGCGAGCCGAAGCGCCACCGCGAACCCATCAAACGGCAAGGGTTGGCTGCGCTTTCGAGCTCGGTCATCGCGCCGATTTCGGAGTTCTTCCACCGGCAAGGCGCATGGCTCGTGCTGTTGTTCATCTTGCTGCACAAGATCGGCGATACGCTTGGACAGCTCACGTTTCGGCTGCTAGCCGAAGACATGCAGTACACGAATGACGAAATCGCGCTGTACGACGTGGGTTTCGGCTTCTGGGGATACCTCAGCGGCATCTTTCTCGGCGGCATTCTGTATTCGCGTCTCGGCATGAAGCGTTCGGTGCTGCTGAGCTTATGGCTCATGGCGATCTCCAACTTGAGCTTTGCCGGCCTTGCCGCGATGGGTCACTCGAATTGGGCGCTTGCCGGTGCGATGGGATTCGAGAACATCGCAAGCGGAATCGGCGGCGTGACGGTCGTCGCGTACTTCTCCGCGCTCTGCGACCTTCGCTTCACGGCCAGTCAGTATGCGTTGATCTCCGCGGCCTCGAGCGTCGTCGGCCGCATCTTGACGGGGACGAGCGCGGGCGCACTCATCGAGCAGCTTGGGTACGTGAACTTCTACTTGTTTACGTTCGTGATCGCGCTGCCGGGCATCGTGCTGTTCTGGCTGATGATGCGCGCCGGTTTGATCGATGCATCGGTCGGCACTGCGGCCACTCAGCGAAGTAAGCGGGCGGCGGACGGCGCGGCATAATCCCCATCGAATGAGCGTTGAGATCTGTCGACTGGATGAGCTGAGCGATCCCGGCGCCCGCGGCTTTGCCGTCGGACGCGGCGATTGGCCGCTGCGCGGCTTCGTCGTACGTCGCGGTTCTGAGGTTTACGCCTACGTGAATCGCTGTCCCCACCAAGGCCATCCGCTCAACCTTCGTCCCGACGAATTCTTGTCTCGCGATCGTGCGCACATCCTGTGCAGCTCACACGGCGCGGTGTTCGAGCTGGAGAAGGGCGTCTGCGTTGCGGGTCCCTGCCCGGGCCGTGCGCTGATCAGTTTGCCTGTGCGCGTTTGCGACGGCGTCGTGTTGCTGGATGGAGATGCGGACGATCTCGCGAATCGTTACGCGTGATCCGCTGTAGGTCGGAATTTATTCCGACAGTTCATGGGAAGCCCGCGTTGCAGGAGCATTTCGCGGGTCGACCTGCTAATCCCCTGGCGACGGCCACTCGGAGTAGCCCGACGTTTCGCTTCGATCCAAGCACATGAGCGGATCGCTCCATGCCGACGTGAGCGGCACTTCGCGTTCGCTTTCGTAATCTTCCGGCTCGACGTCGACGGAACCCGTCCAATCTTCTGGCGGCTGCGCTTCCTCGAATTCCTGTTCGTCCCAAGATTCGAGATCGAATTCCTCGAGCGTGCCGTCGAAGTGCTGCACCTCGACTGTGCCGTCGTCGTGATCCACGGCAACGACTTCGAAGAGCGCGCCATGGCGGCGATACCACTCACCGACAACAGGACTGGGTGATGTCATGGCCACTCCTTCCGTCATCCAACGTTTGCGATCCATGCACTCGACGCGTCCGTGCGTTCGCTCTCGTCTCGGTGTGTCGACTCTTCTTTTAGTCCCGAAGCGGGTGGGATTCAAGAGGAAAATTTTCCGCAAAGCGGCAATCGCGCTACCGCTCGTCGCCTCGTCTTAGATACTCCAAATCCCAAACGCCATGCCCCAAGCGTTGCCCGCGCTTTTCGAAACGCGTCAGCGGGCGTTCGTCGGGACGGGGCACGAAACCGGATTCGCCCGCACGATTGACGAAGAGAGGCGACGAGTCGAGCACTTCGCGCATGTGATGCGCATAAGGCTCCCAATCCGTCGCGAGTCGCAAGACTCCGCCGGGCGCGAGCACACGCGCGAGCAGGTCGGCAAACGCCGGTTGAATCAGGCGACGTTTGTGATGACGCTTCTTGGGCCAGGGATCCGGGAAGAAGATGTGCACGAGCGCAATCGATGCCGGCGGCAGGTGCTGCGACAGGACTTCAACGGCGTCGTGCATGATGACGCGCACGTTCAACAATTGCGCACGCTCGATGCCGAGCAGTAAGTGGCCGACGCCCGGCGGGTGCACTTCGATACCGAGACAATTCCAAGCGGGATTCGCCTGCGCGAACGAGAGCAATGCTTCGCCCGCGCCGAATCCGATCTCGATCAACGTGGACGCTTTTCTGCCGAACGCAGCGTCGAGATCGAGCTGCTCCGCATCGAGCCCGATGCCGTATTTGGGCCACAGCTCATCGAGCGCACGCTGTTGTGCGACCGTGGCGCGGCCGCGCCGAATGACAAAGCTGCGGACGCTGCGGCGGTAGGGCTGTGAAGCGGGACTCTCGTCGATCTCGGACATGCGGCACACGATGAAAATCGGGCGCACATCATAGCGTCACTTCGCGGCGCGAAGGTGCTCGAACAAGAGCTGCGCGGCCCCATGCAGCGGCTTGTTCGCCGGCGCGCACAGAAAGAGCTGCCGTGCCGCCCATCCGTCCGTGAGCGGAACGACCGCAAGCGCAAGCGAGCGAATGAATGCGGTCGTCGCCCCGCGCGGGATGATGCTCACGCCGAGGCCGGCTGCGACCATCGCGCAGGCGGCATCGAAGCTCGTGACGTGAATGCGCCAGTTGAGACTCGTGCCGCGATCGATCGCAGCACGCGTCAGCAATTGGTGCAGAGAGCTGTTCGTCTGCAAACCGACGAGGGGGAACGGGATCACCTCGGCGAACGAAACCGAAGCACGTTTCGCAAGCGGATGAGCCGGGTTCGTCACGAGCACGAGCTCGTCGTTGCGAAAGGGAACCGTTTCGAGTCCATCGATCGTCGGCAGCTCGCTCACGATCCCGAAGTCCGCGGAATTGCCGGCGACCGCCGTCGCGATCCCGGCGCTCGTATGTTCCTCGAGGTGCACGTGGATATCCGGGTGCTTGGCCGCAAACGCGGCGAGCGCGCCTGGTAGGAATTCAACGATCGCGGAAATATTGGCGAACACGCGCACGTAGCCGAGCATGCCCGAGGCATGGCGGCGCATTTCATCGTCGAGTTGGCGTGCCTGCTCGAGCAACGCTCGTGCGCGCGAAACGAACGCATGACCGGACGCGGTGAGCTCGACGCCCTTTCCGCCGCGCACGAGCAGCTCGGTGCCGAAAAGCGCTTCGAGATCGGAGATGCGCTTGCTGACCGCCGATGGGACCGTGTGAGAACGTTCGGCCGCCCGCGAGATGCTGCCCGTCTCGGCAACGGCGACGAACAATTCGAGATCTCGGAAATCGAACCTCAAGCTCGCTCCTCGTGATGAATGCCTCGAGGAGCGTGCCGCAAGCGGTTCGTCTTGCATAGAGGTGGAGCAGGCGCGGAGCCATGCGACGGCGAGCTCCGCCAGCGAGCGACGGAGCGGGGCGGCCTCACCGCAACCGCCCCGGGCGATTAGGCAATCATGCGGTCACTGCGAACAGCTCATCCGCGACATGCTGTTCGATGAACCGCGGTGCCGGACGAAACGGCCTGCCGATGATTTCGAGCTTCGCGAGCTCGTCCTCGAGCATGCCGATGTCGAACGGCTTGCACAGCACCCGCATACGAGCCGTCTTCGGGAAGCGCTCTTCCACTTCCTGCTGATCTTGTCCCGTGGTGACGACGATCGGGAACTGAGGATCCTTCTCGAGCAACGCCTGCACGATCTCGTGTCCATCGATGTCGGGCAGACCCAGGTCCAGTATGGCGGCCGAGTATCGGGTCACCCCGATACTGGCGAGCGCGGGCCTGCCCTCGGTGAACACGTGCGGCTCGAGCCCCAGGTCCGTCATGACCTCCCGCAGTAGGAGGGCGACGAGCCCTTCATCTTCGACGACGAGTACCGCACCCGCAGTTTGGTTTCTCATGATCGATTCATCCCCGCTGCCAAAACTTTGAGAGACACCATGTACTAACCTGAAATCGAAAGCAAAATGTTTGCGCTAACGTAGAGTTTCGCCTTCGATGTTTGCGCTACCTTTGCAAATCATTCTCACTTGTTGCGCAAAGCGTGCGCGGAATCGCGCCAAGCGGGGTACGGGGTATTAAGAGGGTAACGGGGCGCCAAAAGCCGCTGGGAAAGCGGCACGGAGCCCCCATCCTGGCAGGCAGCGGGCGGGGACTTCTAACGCCCGACAGCGCTAGGTATCA
>JAAYXG010000500.1 GCA_012516015.1 Lysobacteraceae bacterium
AAAAGCCGTGCGGGGTCCGCAAAATGACTCAAGAGCTGTCCGCGTAGGTACTCCATCGCGATGTAGGCGAGTCCCTGATCTTCGCCCGCATCGTATACGGTCACGATCGCAGGGTGGTTGAGCCGGCCCGCCATCTCGGCTTCGCGGAAGAAGCGCGCTCGCGCTTCACCCAGATCCTGCTCTTCGAACTCATCGGCAAGGGAAATGGCCTTGATCGCGACCACCCGGTTGATCTTCGGATCCCGCCCCAGATAGACGGTCCCCATCGCGCCTTTTCCGAGTTCTCGGATGATTTCGTAGCGCCCAAGCGTTCGGTGCAGCCCGGAGGGGATCGTCTCGGCCAGAAATGACGGTTCGTGGTCCTCGACGGCCGGGGTTGGCATAGGCTTCGGCGCCGGGGCACGAGTGACCGGCGCAGGGGGAACGACAGATTCTTCTTTGAGGCGGGCTCGACGCGCGCGGATGTCGCGGAAGTGCGGGTCTCGCGTTGCGATGTAGTTGTATACCGCGGCGGCCTTTTGCGATTGTCGCCTGCGTTCGAAATCCATTCCCAAGCTGTAGAGCAACTCCATCGTTGCCTGATCGAGCGGGCAGCGTCGGTAGGTTTCGAACGCCAGGTCGAGCTGCCCCTGTCGTTGGAACGTCTGTCCGAGCGAACGCAGGTTGGCGGCCGCTTCCTTGCCGTCTCTCTTTGCGTTCGCGACGTTCGCGCGTCGAATGAGCTCCCCGACGACATACAACCCGAAACCCGCAGCGGTCGCGACCGATGGAAGCATGAGCCGCGCCCACGCTTGCGTCGAGTTCAGCAAGCCGACCTCCGTCACGACCAGCACCGCGATGACGAGAACGGTGGCGAGCGCCCCGAGCGCGACGCCCGCAGCCGGCAAGAGAAAGGCCGCGAACGCGATCGCGGCGGCGGCCGCGATCCACTCGGCGATCGTAGCGAAACCCGGTGTCGCGTAAACCGGGCCGTTGAGATAGCTCGAGGCTGCGCTCGCAATGAGCACGACAGGCGGCGAGCTCATGTTCGCGGGGGTTCGCATGGTGGGAATCGGCAGCGCGGCGGGATCGATGGCGCCGATGAGGGCGATTTTTCCGCGAAGGTGTTCGGTGCCGATCTGGCCGGAAAGCACCTGCCAATAGGGATACTGCGGAAAAGCCTTCTCGCCCGCCGCTCGATAGTACTGAGGACGTGCACGCAGCTCGCGATCGAGCAGTACGGTGTGTCCGTCGAACCTCAACGCCGCATCCTTGCCTAGGACCGCGGTGCTGAGATCGACGTTCGAGGCGCGCGCTGCAATCGCAAGGGCCAGTGAAGGCATGGCAGTGGATCCGACTCGGGCGAACGCGAGGTCCGCGCGTACGGTGCCGTCATCATCGGAATAAGCGTAGGTGTGGCCGACTCCGCCAGCGTGCTGCAGCAACTCGCTCGGCGGTTCTTGGATGACTCGATAAGTCGAGGCACTCGTCAACCGATTAGCGATGGCCGCGCTTGCGGTGAACTCGGCGAGCGTGTTTGGCGCCTCGATCGTCACTGCACTGGGCTGTAGCGACACCGGCAAGACGACCTTGCCGTGGGTTTCGACGGCGCGCCGCAATCGCGCTGGCCTTTGTTGCGCGTTATTGGAAGCGCCCAGAAGAGATCGCAATTGCTCCGCTTGCGGCGAATCGCGCAAGTCGGATGCCTCGAGCAGAGCAAGAGCAGCCCGAATTCGCTCCACCTCGGCGTTGCCCTGAGGCGGGTCGATCGGTTCGACGAACGCGACGACGTCCGCACCCGCTTCGGTGAGCCGTTCGAGAAGATTGGCGTGCACGTGACGCGGCCACGGCCACGCGCCCAGCCGTTCGATGCTTTCGTTGTCGATCGCGACGATCACGACCTCGGTTGCCGGCGGCTTCGATCGAGCGCGCACGACACGGTCGTACAACCCGGTCTCGAGCGTGTGCGCCGAGTCGGGTGCAACGAAGCGGCCCACGGCAATCACGAGGGCCGCAGCCAGCCCTCCCGGAAGCCATGAAAATCGCGCGAGCTTCGCAGCCACAGAATCCCACTGCTCGAAATAAAACCGCGCGAGTATAGACGAGAGTCTTACCGCGAATCGTCGGGGGCGTCACACAAGAGGGGCGTGGGGCTTGGGGCGTGGGCAAGACAAAGAAACCGGGAAGGCGTGGGGCTTGCGCGGCGAATGTTGACGCACATCGCTTCGGCACTCATTCTGCCCCTAGCCCCAGGCCCACGTCCCGAGCCCTAAAAAGATGGCCAAGTCACGCGAGATCTTCGTTTGCGATCAATGCGGCAATGAAAGCCTGCAGTGGCAGGGGTTGTGCCCGGCATGCGGTGCGGGAGATACGCTGAAACGGGTGACGATCGCGAAGACGCGTGGAGAGCGAAGACCGCTCGCAGCCGGAAGTGCTGAGCCACGCCGTTTGTCGCAAGTGACCGAAGCGGACGAGCCCCGAATCGCCACCGGGCTCGAAGAGCTCGACCGAGTGCTCGGCGGCGGCCTGGTGCTCGGCTCCGTGACGTTGCTCGGCGGCGATCCGGGCATCGGTAAGTCGACGCTCTTGCTGCAAGCTGGTGATGCGCTCAGCCGCGCCACGGCGACGCTCTATGTGACAGGCGAGGAGTCGTTGCGGCAAGTGAGTCTTCGGGCGCGCCGCCTGGGCGTGGCCGGGGATGCGCTGCAACTGCTCGCCGAAACGTCGATCGAGACCATCATCGAGCATGCGGAGCGCGCGCGAGCGCGCGTGCTCGTCATCGACTCGATTCAGACGATGTTCGCGCAGAGTGTCGAATCGTCTCCAGGCAGCGCGTCGCAAGTTCGCGAGACGGCCGCTGCGCTCGTGCGCTTCGCGAAAGCTTCCGGCGTTTCGGTGCTCATCATCGGCCACGTGACGAAAGAAGGCGTGATCGCGGGACCGCGGATCCTCGAGCACATGGTCGATACGGTGCTTTATTTCGAAAGCGACGCCGGCAGTCGCTTTCGCATGATTCGAGCGGTAAAGAATCGTTTCGGCGCCGCGAACGAAGTGGGTGTCTTCGCGATGACCGAACAGGGATTGAGAGAGGTGAAGAATCCATCGGCGATCTTCCTCTCGAATCACGCGCAACCGATTGCCGGAAGCGCGGTGATGGTCGCGCGCGAAGGCAGTCGGCCGATGCTCGTTGAAGTGCAGGCGCTCACGGACGAAGCGCAAGGTATGAATCCGCGTCGCGTCGCCGTCGGCCTCGAAGCGAACCGGCTTTCGCTGTTGCTCGCGGTGCTGCACCGTCATGGCGGGATTGCGAGCGCGGGACGCGATGTATTCGTCAACGTCGTCGGCGGCGTGCGGATTTCCGAAACCGCTGCGGATCTTCCCGCGATACTGGCGACGGTCTCGAGCGCGCGCGACGTACCGCTCGCGGGACGCCCCGTGTGCTTCGGTGAGGTCGGGCTTGCCGGGGAGATTCGTCCCGTTCCTTATGGCGAGGAGCGATTGCGCGAGGCCGCGAAGCACGGATTCGGACGTGCGATCGTCCCCGCGGCGAACGTGCCGCGCAAGGCGATCGAAAACATTGAAGTGATCGGCGTCGAACGTTTGAGCGATGCGCTACGCAGCGCCTTTTGACTTGAGCGGCTCCGGCTCTGTAAGGATGCGGCGCAGCCTTGCCGTTTTGACCGAGTTCTCGCCGACTTGAAGAATCTCGATTGCAAGATCCCCGACGCGTAGCGTCGTGCCCGAGGTCGGAATCGTTTCGAGATATTCGAGGATGAGGCCGTTGAGCGTGCGCGGCCCGTCGGTCGGCAGATCGAGCCCGAGCGTGCGATTCAAGATTCTGATCGTGATCGTCCCTGTGACGACGAAACTGCCGTCCGCGTTTTGGTGGATGTCCTTGCTCATCGTCGCGGGATCGCTCGTGAACTCGCCGA
>JAAYXG010000501.1 GCA_012516015.1 Lysobacteraceae bacterium
GTTTCAGACACGCATGCGGAAGGCGAGATGGGCCTTGGGCCGATCCCGCTCGAGAAATTTCACCGCGTGCTGAGGGACAGCAGTCTACGCGAGTGGGAATGGCGATGGAAGGGCGAATTTGCTAGATGCCCAGCACATCCTGCATCGAATAACGCCCGGGTGCTTTACCGACGAGCCATCGTGCCGCCTGCACGGCTCCGCGTGCGAACGCGAGACGATCGCTGGCGCGATGCGTCAACTCGATTCGCTCGCCCAATCCTGCAAACGTCACCGTGTGATCGCCGACGACGTCGCCGCCGCGAAACACGGAAAACCCGATCGCACCTTTGCGCCTCGGCACGTTCGCGCCATGGCGATCGTGCTCGCTCGCGTCTTGCAGCGCGACGCCTCTGCCGCGCGCCGCGGCATTGCCGAGTGCCAATGCGGTTCCGGAAGGCGCATCCTTCTTGTTGCGATGGTGCGCTTCGAATACTTCGATGTCGTACGAGTCGTCGAGCTTCTGTGCGGTGAGCTCGACGAGCCGTAGCAAAAGATTGACGCCAAGACTCATGTTTGGCGCGATTACGATCGGGATATCGCGAGCGGCCGCCTCGATCGCATCTCGCACACGGCTCGAATGACCGGTCGTGCCGATCACGAGCGGACGCTGCATCGATACGCAAGCAGCAACGTTCGCCTCGGTCGCTTCCGGCAAGCTGAAATCGATCGCGACATCGGCGCCTTCCAATGCACCCTTCGCATCGGCTGCGACGATGGCATCCGAGCTCGCACCGAGCGTGCGAACCTCGCGGCCGATCCAAGCGCTCTTCTGCGAAGCACACGCACCGCTCAAGCGCGCGCCAGCCGCTTCGTCGATCGCGGCAATCAAGGCTTTGCCCATTCGACCGGTGATTCCGAAGACTGCGATGCTGAGCTCGTCGGCCACGTCTTGCTCCTTCTCAACTCTTGATGGTCTCGAAGAAGCGCTTGACGCCATCGAGCCAGGTGCTTTCCCGCGGGCTGTGATCGCGCTTGCTCTTGCGCATGGTCGCATCGAACTGACGCAAGAGATCCTTCTGCTCTTCCGTCAAGTTGACGGGCGTCTCCACGACGACTCGACAGAACAGATCGCCCTTCTGGCCGCCTCGCACCGGCTTCACGCCTTTTTCGCGCAAACGGAATATGCGGCCCGACTGCGTCTCCGCGGGAATCTTGAGCTCGACGGTGCCGCCGAGCGTCGGCACCTCGACCGTGCCGCCGAGCGCCGCGATGACGAAGCTGACCGGTACCTCGCAAGACAGATGGGGGCCATCGCGCTCGAAGATCGGATGTTCGCGAACGCGAATCTCGACATACAGATCGCCCGGCGGTCCGCCATTTCGCCCCACCTCGCCCTCTCCGGCCAAGCGGATCCGGTCGCCGGTATCGACGCCTTCCGGCACTTTGACGTTGAGCGTCTTCTTCTTGCGTACCCGTCCCTGACCGAGACAGGTATCGCACGGCTGCGTGATCGTCTGGCCTCGTCCCTTGCAGCGAGGACACGTCTGTTGAACGGCAAAGAAGCCCTGCTGTATGCGCACCTGCCCGATGCCGTTACACGTTTCGCAGGTGACGGTCTTCGAGCCGGGTGCCGCGCCGGTACCGTTGCATGGCTCGCACTCTCCGAGCGTCGTGAACTCGATGGTCGCGTTGTGTCCGAAGACCGCCTGCTCGAGGTCGAGCTCGAGATCGTACCGAAGGTCTGCGCCGCGATAGACCTGACGGCCTCCGCCGCGACGCCCCGCGCCAAAGATGTCGCCGAACACGTCGCCGAAGATGTCGCTGAAGGCATCCGCGGCACCGAACCCCCCGCCGCCTCTGGCTGCGAGACCTTCGTGCCCATGTTGGTCGTAGATCGCGCGCCGTTGCGGATCGGTGAGGACCTCATAGGCTTCCTTCGCCTCTTTGAACTTCTCCTCCGCCTCCTGATCGTTGGGATTGCGATCGGGGTGATACTTCATCGCCAACCGGCGGTACGCTTTCTTGATCTCGGCTTCGGTCGCCGTCCGGGCGACGTCGAGGACCTTGTAGTAATCGCGTTTGGACATTTTGTCGCAGTTGACGTTGACAGTTGACGGTTGAGCCAGTGCGCCCGCCAGCGCGCATACTAGCGCACCGCCGCTCGCATCGAGCGAGAGGCGGTGCGCGTTTCCGACCGCCGACAGTCACCGTCAACCGTCGACGGGAAGGGCTTATGCGCCCTTCTTCTTGTCGTTCACTTCCTCGAACTCGGCATCCACGACATCGTCCTTGTCGCTCTTGCCGCCGCCGTCTCCGCCTGCAGCGCCCGCCTCGGCGCCTTGTGCGCCTTGCTGCGCGTACGCCTGCTGCGCGAGCGTCGCCGACGCCTGCGCAAGCGTCTCCGCCTTGCGCTCGATGATATCCTTGTCATCGCCGCTCAAGGCGCTTTTCAGATCCGAGATCGCCGATTCGATGTTCGCGCGATCGGTCGGCGACACTTTCTCGCCGAGATCCTTGAGCGCCTTCTCGCTCGAGTGCACGAGCGCATCGGCCTTGTTGCGTGCCTCGACGAGCTCGCGGAACTTGCGGTCCTCTTCCGCATGCGCTTCGGCATCCTTCACCATTCGCTTGATCTCATCCTCGCTCAATCCGCTCGAGGCCTTGATCACGATCTTCTGCTCCTTGCCCGTGGCCTTATCGCGTGCGGACACGTTCAGAATACCGTTCGCGTCGATGTCGAAGGTGACCTCGATCTGCGGCATGCCGCGCGGTGCGGGAGGAATGCCTTCGAGGTTGAACTGACCGAGGGACTTGTTGTCGCTCGCACGCTGCCGCTCACCTTGCAGGACGTGAATCGTCACGGCCGACTGGTTGTCGTCGGCTGTCGAGAACGTCTGTGTGGCCTTCGTCGGGATCGTCGTGTTCTTCTCGATCAGCTTCGTCATCA
>JAAYXG010000502.1 GCA_012516015.1 Lysobacteraceae bacterium
CCAATCTCCATCCCGAGTCCACTTCCCTCTTCCTGCGCCTCCGTCGCAGCGACGCGCGGCAGCGCCTCTGACCAACCCGCCAACCGCTAACCGCTTCCTAGAACGTATAGCGCACGCCGAGCTGATACCGTGCGCCGAGGTCCTCCAGATACTGCGTCATACGGTCAGAGCGCGTATGCCAGCGCACATTTTCCTCCGTGATGTTCAATCCCTCGAAGAAGACCGCGAGGTGCTCGTTCACGTCATAGGCAACGCTCAAATCCCACTGCTCGTACTCATCCACATAGACGGGGTTGCGCGAGCTGCCTTGGTTCGTTTGGCGCAAAAACTCATCGCGCCAGTTGTATGCCAGGCGCACTTGGAAGCCATAGTTCTCGTAGATCAGCACCGCGTTTGCCGTGTCGCTCAGCCCCAATAGCGCGAACTGCGCCTCGCTCGGATGAGCCAGATCATTGAACCCGACATCGCCGTCGACGATCGTGTAGTTCGCCTGCACGCCGAAGCCGCTGTCGCCGAAGAAGTGCTGCCACGCCAACTCGACGCCATCGATGGACGCCCTCTTGTTGTTGACGGGGAAGGAGGTCAGCCACACGGCCTCGGGATCTTCCGGATGTGCGTGAATGTCGTAGTTGGCCGCGACTGCGATCGCGAAGTTGGCATCCACGAGCAGCGGATTGGCGGCATCGCGCACGAAGTCTGCAGCGCCTCCCGGAAAGTCGGCTGGATTATCGAGAATCGCCGTCATGACGAACAACGACGTGTTGTCGACGCTCACGCCCAACGCCTCGAGCGCGGCCGCTGCGGCTTCGACACGCGGCCCCGTGCTGACATCCTTCATGCCGTAATGACTCTCCATCGCCTGCGCAGTGCCGATTAAGTTCTTGATGTCCTTGTCGAACCAGCCGACCGACACATAGCTCGTATCGCTGTAGTACCACTCGAGCGAGATATCGAGGTTCGTGGACTCGAGCGGCAACAGCTCCGGACTCGTTCGACTTGCCGTCGGTACGGCGCCCAGGTAAGTCGGGTCCGTCTGCCCGAAGCCGGCTGCGCCTGCGTACAAGTTGCCGTAGTTCGGTCGCGCGATCGTCTTGCTTGCGGAGAGTCGTCCGACTAAACCGTCACGCAGCTCGATATCGAAATCGAAGCTCGGCAACGTATTGTCGTACTCGTTCGTGACATCGTACGGAACCTTACCCGCCTCATCGTCGTAGATCAGGACCTGGAAATCATTGTTGTCTTGCCACGGTCGGTAGAGCGGTAGGCGAAGCCGGGCCGTAGAGGTCAACTCCGTTTCTTCATAGCGCAGTCCGAGCAGGACGTTGCTCGGGCGCCCGGCGATCTCGAACTCGTACGCATATTGCAAGTAGATCGCGCTGATGTCCTCGTCCACGCTGTTGTCTTGCGCGAAGTTCATGTCTGCCGCGCACAACCATTCCTGGTTCGTACCGGGATCCACGCCTGGGTAGAGGGTGAGCGTGTGGGCACAAAGCGCCGCTACGTCGATCGCGCGGACGCCCGATTGAAACGACCCGCTCATGTCGTAGTCGTCGAACGGCGCGGCCATATTGAACATTTTGATGAAGGGCGTGATCTCTCCCGGATTGTTGACGCCCCACGTGCCGAGGTTCACTTGTCTCGTCGATGCTTGTTGCGTCATCTCGACGGAACGGTGCTCGACGCCGAAATCGAGGCGGCTGCGCTCGAAAGTCTGCGTTCCATCCAGTTTGAACTGGCTGATATCCATCGTTTGCGCGGCGTAGAAGACTCGGCCCTGCTGAGTGCCGAAATCCCCTTCGTCCAAGACGCCGTTCGCATTGCCGCGCGTGCCGCGCGTGCCGTCGTCGGCCCAGGTATAGCCGCCGACCGGCAAATCGCCGCTGAAATCGACCCATTGCGAGGTCCCTACGGGTGCGCCGATGCTGATCGCGATCTCGCCACTGCGGCCTGGGCCGGTGGGCAGATTCTCCATGCTGGAATCGTGCGCATCGAAACTAAGCGTCAAGCTGTCGTTGACGCTCCAGCTCACGTTGAAGCCGACCGATTCGAGCGTGTTCGTTTGTTCGCGCAGCTGCTGCTCGTAGCCCATGTCTTTACCCGAGAGCGTCTCGTGGTAGTAAATCGGTGTTGCAACCGCGCCGTCATCGAAGATCACGTGATCTGCACTCGAGCCGTTTGCGAACCAGAGCGTCCACTCTCCGCGATGCTCCCACGTGTCGACCTCGGCGAACGTATAGTCGGCCGTGAAAGTGACGCTCTCGACCGGCGCGTACTGCAACGTCAGCTGCGCGTTCGTGCGTTCGCGGTGCCGATCGGCATAGCTCCAGCGAAAGTCGTTCGGACGTGCATAGAGCTGACCGTCTGCGGGCGCATTTTCGATCGTGGCACTGATCGCGCCGCTCGGATCGCGCGTCCACGAATAGAGATTGTTCTGATTATTTGCGATCGCCGCAGCATCCCACACGCCGATGTTCCAGTTGTTCTCGTGCGCGCCGGCAATGCTCGAGTCGCGCTCGGCGTAGCTCGCAGAGAAGCTCACGCCGAAGGTTCCGTCTGCATTGGTCCAGTTCGCGAGACCCGATATCTCGGGCGTGATGTCATCGCCCGTATTGTTCGTCGTGTCGTGCAGCGCTTTGGCGGAAATTTTGAACTGCGATTCGCGTGTCTCCAACGGACGAAGCGTCTTGATGTTGATTGTTGCGCCGATGCCGCCGCTCGCGACGCTTGCTCTGCCTGTCTTGTAGACCTCGACGCCGCTCACGCTTTCGGATGCCAGATTGGCGAAATCGAACGCGCGCGTCGCGCCGCCGTACGTGCCGCCCGCGCCGCTGCCGCCGCCATAGGTGAAGCCGGCGGGCATCGTGCGCCCGTTCAAGGTCACCATGTTGTCCGCCGCGCCGAAGCCGCGCACGGTCACTTGAGAGCCTTCGCCGTTCACTCGATCGATCGATACCCCGGTAATGCGTTGCAGCGACTCTGAGAGATTCGCATCGGGAAACTTGCCGATGTCTTCGGCGGAGATCGCGTCCACGACACCGGCGGCATCGCGCTTGATGTCCATCGAGCGCATCAGAGACCCTCTGATACCCGTTACGATGATCTCTTCGAGCGCGCCCTCTGTGTCAGCGGCGAGCGCGACGTCGCACAAGCCGGTGACGGCTCCGCACGCAAAGGCGGATACCAGCAGCCGCCTCTTCAGCCCCAATTTCTCTGCTTTCATAGTGTGGTCGACCTTATGTAGATGCTGTACGCTGCAGTGGCTCCAAAGCCCTCTCTCCGCTCTAGCCCACATGGCTCGCCGGGCCAGATTCCCCCGAAGACGGAATCCACTCCTCCTGCGGCGGCGAGGCGCTGCGTCACGCATTGACGATGCGAGCCGCGGCACCCGCCGCCGCGACTGAGTCGGCACAACTGCGATGCATTCGAGTTCAGATGTGTTCGAGTCAGTCGTTCGACAACCGTAGCGCCGCCGAACCGCGGCCCGATTGATCTACGTCAACGCAGCCCGTCCACCGACGCCGTATAAAATGAGCTAACGCAAGAATCGGTGCGCACGAGGCACCGGAGCGGCAACAGCGGGGTGATCGACGTGAACACTCGTACCAGCGCCAAGCGGGGAGATGTCCGCCCGCGCCCGATTGCTTGTCGCGACTGCGACTTGAACGAGCTCTGTCGCCTGGCGGTGCTCATCGCGCATCGGGATGGCCGCGAGCGGCCCGCGGCTGGATCGTTTCGTATGATCGATTGCGGCAAGTCGCTGTTTCGTTGCGGCGATCCGGCGACTTCTCTTTTCGCCGTGCGCCAAGGCTCGATCAAAATCGTTCATCTGACCGAGGATGGTCACGAGCGCGTGGTCGGGTTTCATGTGCCCGGCGAAGTGTTCGGACTCGAAGCGTTCAGCACCGATCGTTATCGCTGCGACGCGATCGCGCTCGAGCACTCCGTGATCTGCGAGCTACCGTTGCCTCAGCGCGCCGAAAGTCTTCGCGTGCAAGGTCTTTTGTCCGCTATGGTGGATCTGCTCGGTATAGCCGTCGTACCGCCCGTCCCGGTCGCGCGCGGCTCGGCGCGCGGACGTGTGGCACGCTTCTTACAGGATCATAGTGAACGACTGCGCCGCCGTGGGCTGAACGGTCAACGAATGCGTTTGAGCATGAGTCGCAGCGATATCGCCAACTATTTGGATACGCGCGTCGAGACCGTAAGTCGAATCCTGCAGCAGCTCCATCGCGAGAAGGCGATTCGCGTTCAGGGCAGCAC
>JAAYXG010000503.1 GCA_012516015.1 Lysobacteraceae bacterium
TCTTGGAAATGGACCGCAATGCGAGCGCGCCCGGCAGAGTGCGAGTGCTCAAGGTCGATGCCGATGGCTCGACGAAGGAAGTCGCGAGCGGCGACGCGAAGCGCTGGGGCGAGTATCTGCGCTATGACTACTACACGTTCGATTTCACGGACGTGCGTGAGCCCGGCCTGTACGTGATCGAGGCGGAAGGTCAACGCACGAATGCGTTTCGCATCGCACCCGATGTGTTCGCCGATGCGTGGCACGCGACGCTCGATGTGTTCTTCCCCGTCCAGATGGATCACATGTTCGTGAACGAAGCCTATCGCGTGTGGCACGGGGCCTCGCACTTGGACGATGCGCGACAGGCGCCGCCGAATCACGAACACTTCGATCTATACGCGATGGGTCCGGAAACGGATTCGCCGTTCAAGCCGGGCGAGCACATCCCCGGGCTCAACGTCGGCGGGTGGTACGACGCGGGCGATTACGATCTGCGCACTCAAACGCAGTACCACGTCGTCCAGGGTCTCGTGCAAGTGTGGGAGCAATTCCGGCCCGAACGCGACGAGACGACCGTCGACCAGAAGCGAAGACACGTGGAGATCCATCGTCCCGACGGCGTGCCGGATATCCTGCAGCAAATCGAGCACGGCACGCTGTTCTTGATCGCACAGCATCGTGTCTTCGGCCATGCGATCCCGGGCGTTGTCGAGCCGGACCTCGGCCAGTACACGCATCTGGGCGATGCGGTCACGAAGACCGACAACAAGGTGCACGATCCCTCGGATCCGAATTCGCCGCCCGACGATCGCTGGGCGTTCACGACCGCGACGACTGCGTTGAACTACGGATCCGCCGCGGCGCTCGCCGCCGCGAGCCGCGCATTGCGCGGCTACAACGATGAGCTCGCGGAGGAATGTCTAGCGACCGCGAAGCGTGTGTGGGAGTTCGAGAGCGAGCGCGAGCCCAACCTCTTCCGACACGGCAATACGACGGGCGGCAATCCGAAGAGCGAGGAGCTCAATGCGACGCTCGAGTTGCTGATCGCGACCGGCGAAGCGAAGTATGCAAAGCGCATCGCTTCGTTGTGGAAGACGATCGATGAAGGCTTCATGTGGAATGCTGTGCCCGCATTGCGCGCGATCCCGCACATGGATAAGGCGTATGCCGCGAAGCTGAAGAAGCGTGCGGCTGCATTCCTGGCCGACTCGAAGAAGATGTTGGGCGAGAATCCCTTCGGCGTGCCGATTACGCGCGGCGGCTGGGCAGGCAACGGTGCGGTCATCGGAGTCGCGACGACGAACTACTATCTGCACAAGGCCTTCCCGGATCTGTTCACGAAGGACCTGACGCTGCGTGCATTGGATTATCTCTACGGCACGCATCCGGACTCCAACATCTCGTTCGTCTCGGGCGTCGGCGCGCATTCGAAGACCGTTGCGTACGGTGCCAATCGCGCGGACTTCTCGTTCATCGCAGGCGGCATCGTCCCGGGCGTGTTGATCTTGAAGCCCGACTTCCCGGAGAACAAGGAAGACTGGCCGTTCCTGTGGGGGCAGAACGAATACGTCGTCAACCTGGGCTCGAGCTACATCTTCTTGGTGCACGCCGCCAATGAGCTGTTGAATGGTTCGTAGGTGACGAGCGCGGAGCGCGTGTAAGTGTAATGTGTAGAGTGTAGGGTCAGAGCGGTACCGCGTTCTCTGACGTTACACCTTACACTTTACACCTCACACGTGCCCGCGCGCTGGCGCGCCGCACACTACACCTTACACGTGACCGTGCCTCGCGCGGTCACCATATAAGCGCGTGCAGCACTTTCTCCGTCGCCTCCTCAACAGACACATCCTTGCCGAGCACCGCGAGCACGCCTTGCGGTGCGGGCACGATCATGCCCTCGTAGCCTTCTTCCGCGAAGCGCTTCTTCTTGCTCGCCGGTTTCTCGTCCGCCAGTACCATCACGGTCACGGGTCCTTCATTCGTCTGGACGATGAAATGCGGAACGGCCTTGCCGCGGAAGAGACAAATCGCCGCATGCGATACGTCCGCCGCATCGGCGCGCAGGCTCACGCCTGATCTCGCTAGGATATCGTCGAGCACTTGCCTATCGACGCGATCGTCGGTTCGAACCATCATGAACGATTCGCGCTCGGTGTGCAGGACGAGTTGTTCGGCGAGCGATTCGCGCGTCGATGCGACCCAGACCGAGGCGGCGATCAGGACGGATGCGACCAGGCTGGCCGCGATCTGCCAACGTCCCACGGACGGTTTGTGAGCCGCCGGTCGCTCGCGGGTCGCGCGCGCGAGCGCGGCTTCATCGACGCGGACGACGAGCGCCTTGTAGATGAGCCGATCCATTTCCTGCATCTGCCGCCGGTACGCCGCACAGGCGCTGCACGATTCGAGGTGTGCAAGCACGTCCGGATGCGTCGAGCTCGGGTCGGCGCCGATCGCGGTCTGGAACTCGTGACACTTCATTCGTTTGCACCCTCGCCGGCGGTGTTGCCGAGCATGTGCTTGCGCAATGCGTGCCGCGCCCGATGCAAGCGTGTCAGCACGGCCGGAAGACTGATCTCGAGATGGCGTGCGATTTCCTCGGTCGAGTAGCCGAGCATCACTTGGAGGACGAGAGGCTCGCGATGCGTCGCATCGAGCTGCATGATCGCCCGCCGCATCTCGCGGACGTCGTGGTCGTCTTCGACGGCGAAGGCGCCCTGGTCGGCTTCCAGCGCGGAATCGATATCCACGAGCGGAAGGCGCTTGCGCTCGAACGTCCGTGCGAGCTCGCGTCGAGCGATCGTCATGAGCCAGGGCCGAACGGCTGTTTCGTCAGAAAGCGCATCGAACGATCTCCACGCGCGTAACAATGTCTCCTGCATGACGTCCTCCGCAAGGCTACGGTCGCGGCAGAGCCAGTACAGAAAGCGAAATAGATCGGCCTTCAACGGCGCGCACAGAGCCTCGAAGCGTTGCCTCTCGCCCTGTGTGCGATTGCCGATCATCTCGATAGACCGGTCGGCCGGGGAATTCATTGCAGCAGAAGTTGAAGGTTGACGGTGGACGGCCGAGAAGAATCTAGCTGGAGCTGGTCGTTCTGTGTCGAATTCGTGCGTCGCGTCAGCGCCTCCCGCTCCTCGCGACGCGGCGGGAAGGGCGAGCGTGGGGCAGCGCATGCCACGCCACGGGCCGAAGTATTGCATAGGAGCACGCCCGCTCGACATTCCCGTACGTGAGCCGCGACCGCCTCACTGCCCGCTGCGAGAGAGCCCTCTTCGGAAGGGCCTTTCAAACACAGGACGATCGATTTAGTCTCCGACTTCATTCCAATAATGAAATCTACAAGGGCTCGTTTCATGCTCAGAACGCTCGCTCGCTGCACGCTCTTGGTCACCTCGCTCGCATTCTGTGCCCCCGTATTCGCCTCGTCTGATGCGGCGCGCGTGAAGATCGCGAACGGCACGCTGGTCGGCGTCGTCGACAAAGAGAAGGACCTCCGCATCTTCAAAGGCATTCCATTCGCGCAACCGCCGGTCGGGGATCTGCGCTGGCGCGAGCCGCAGCCTGTGAAGAATTGGCAAGGCGAGCGCAAGGCGACCGAGTTCAGCGCGCAGTGCATGCAGCGGCGCATCTTCGACGACATGGTCTTTCGCTCGAACGGCGTCAGCGAAGACTGCCTCTACTTGAACGTATGGACACCGGCGAAGAGCGCTTCCGAAAAGCTCCCGGTTCTCGTCTATATCTACGGCGGCGGTTTCGTCGCGGGCGACGGTTCCGAGCCCCGTTATGACGGCGCCAGCATGGCGCAGAAGGGCATCGTCACGGTGACCTTGAACTATCGGCTCGGCGTCTTCGGTCTGTTCGCGCATCCGGAGCTGACCAAGGAGAGCCCGCACAAGGCGTCCGGCAACTACGCGCTGCTCGACCAGCACGCGGCGCTCGAGTGGGTGCAACGGAACATCTCCGCTTTCGGCGGCGACCCGAAACGCGTGACGATCGCGGGCGAGTCGGCAGGTTCGTTTTCGGTGAGCGCACAAGTGGCATCGCCGCTCTCGCGCAATCTCATTGCGGGTGCGATCGGCGAGAGCGGCGCGATGGTGAGTCGGCTCATGCCATTGTCCGAGGCGGAGGACAAAGGTATGCAGCTCGCGAA
>JAAYXG010000504.1 GCA_012516015.1 Lysobacteraceae bacterium
AAGCGACGGGCACGCGCTTCAGTGTCCGCCGGTATTCGGACCGTGTTGCCGTGGCTCTCGTCGAAGGTGCGGTCGACGTGCGGTCCGAACGGGCGGAGCAGCCGCTGCATGCCGTCCTTGCGCCCGGCGAGTACGTCGAATTCACCGATCGCGGCGAGAGCTTCCGCCGTACGATCAATCCGAGCGCGACGTTGGCCTGGACTGAAGGCAAGCTCGTGTTCGAATCGGTGCCCGTCTCGGCGGCGATCGCGGAGTTCAATCGCTATGCGCCGGACGACATTCCCGCGGATCTCTCCGCACTGTATGCCTCTCAGCGGGAAACACCGATCACCGGCGTGTTCGACATCGACGATCCGGCGTCGTTCGTAGCGGCACTGAACGCCATGCTGCCTGTCAGGAATTCGGACTCCGAAGGAACGCGCCGTTCTGATCCTCCTTAGGCGCGATGATTCAGCGCGCGGCGAGCCAAACGCCGGTGAAGACAGGCGTCGACTCAGCGGCGCCTCCTCTCAGCCGGTTCAGCAGTGTTCGGCGCTTCCTTCTGCGCTGCGTCGTGTCGTGCCTTCTCTGCGCGAGCGCGACGTTGGCCTTGGCGAGCGAGGTGCGTCGCTACGACATCGCTGCAAGCTCCTTGAGCGAGGCGCTGATCGAGTTCGCATTGCAAAGCGATCGCCAAGTGCTCTACGCGCAAGAGGTCGTCTCCGGCATTCGCGTTCCCGCGCTCAACGGTGAATTCGAGGTCGAACGAGCCCTCGAGCTGCTGCTAGAAGGCACAGGCATTGCAGTCCAGCGCGTCAACGAGCGCACGTTCTACTTGGAGCGGCGCAGCGTTACAGAGAGGGCATCTCGAACCCTCGCGGCGGATGAGCGAATCGAGCGTCATGCCCCGCCGCCGAGCGAATTGGCTGCGATGGTCGTGACGGGCTCGCGCATGCGAGGCGTCGAGCCTCCCGGTGCGACCGTGCTGCAGCTCAATGAGCTCGACTTCAGCAATAGCGCCCGTCCAAGTGTGACCGACATGCTGCGCATGCTGCCGCAGGTGTTGAACTTCGGCGGCGACGAGGCGCTCGTCGGCGGCGCGTCGGTGCAGAACTCGACCCTGAATACGACGTACGCGCGCAGCATCAATCTGCGCGGCCTGGGCGCGTCATCCACGCTGGTCCATGTCAATGGGCGACGCATTGCGCCGAGCGGGGCCGCCGCGCAATTGACCGACGTATCATCCATTCCGCTTGCTGCAATCGAGCGTATCGAGATCCACACGGAAGGGGCATCGTCGGTGTATGGATCCGATGCCGTCGGCGGCGTCGTCAACTTGATCCTGAAGCGACGCTCGGAGGAGGTCGTGTCGGCCGGCCGCTACGAACACGGCGACGACATCGATGGCTATCAACTGAGCCAACTGGTCGGGCGCACGTGGCAAAGCGGTGCACTGACGTTCACCTATGCACACCGCTATCGCAGTCGCTTGCTCGCGGCGGATCGCCCTTGGCTCTATGACGACGATTTCTCGCGCTATGGCGATACCGACAACCGACCGTTGCACTCGAGTCCACCGAATATAAGCTTCGATGAATCGTCGGTCGCGAACGCGGTGCGAGCCTATGCAGTGCCGTATTTCGAAACGAAGTCGCCGTTGCATCTCGCGCAACTCGACGCTGCGAGCAGCTTGAACCGTCAGAGCATCTGGCGTGGCCGCAGCGTGCTGCCCGAGCAGCGTCATCATAGCTTCGTACTGTCGGCGGAGCAGGACATCGGGCGCGGTATCCAAGCGTACTTGGACGCCTTCTTTACCCGGCGCGATTTCGAACAAGCGATGCCCAACGTCGCCGGAACGTTTGCCACGGTGTCGGTGCCTGCGTCGAATCCGTACAGTCCGTGTCATCCCGACAACGATGCGGGCAACGATCTGGGCATCGAATGCGTCGGTCGAGCAGTCGACGTTGCGTATTCGTCGATCGTCGATCTCGGGACATCGGTGCGTACCGGGCATCACAGCGCGTTGCATCTGTCGACAGGCTTACAATTCGAGGCGGGCGAATGGCTGTCCGATGTGTCGGTGACGGTGAGCAAGAACAAGACACGACGGGCGTCCAACAACTACGTGAACAATGCGGCGCTCGCGATGGCGGTAGGCAACAGCGTGGACGAAAACGGCTCGATCGTGCCGGACGGTACGCCGGGCGCGCTCACGCTCCCGCCCGGCGTGCCGTTGCTGAATCCGTTCTGTACGGGGTGCAACAGCAAGGCGACCGCGGATTTCATGCGTTCTAGCCAATACCTGGGGAGCAACTACGAACAGACGAGTGCGCTGTTGTCTTCCAACGGACCGATCGGCGAGCTGCCAGGAGGCTCGGTACGCGCCGCTGTCGGTTTCGAGTTCCGCCGCGATGAGTTCTACTCATTCAACGACCTCAACACCGGGCTCGTTTACGCGACGCCCACCAATACTGAATTGCACAGAACGGGCTCCACGAATGCGCGCAAGCTCACATCGCTTTTCATGGAGCTGTACGTGCCGATTTTCGGAGAGCGCAATGCGCGCCCCGGTCTGAGTGTGCTGGAGTTGGCGTTATCGGCGCGTCGTGAGTCTTACGACGATCTCGGCGTGCAGAGCAATCCCCGCATTGGCTTGCGCTACGCGCCGACGCCGTCACTCGCATTCACGGCCACCTACGCAACTTCGTTTCGCGCGCCGTCGCTCTCCGATCGCGATCCGCGCAGCACAGCGCAAATCGGCGCGGGCCCGCCTGCGGGTGGCCCATACACGGCCGAGCAGTTGAAAATCGAGCATGTCGATCCGGGGCGGCAGGTGTTCGTGATCGGCCGTTCGGGCGGCAATGCCAATCTGGTGCCGGAAACAGCGACGAGTTGGTCTGGCGGTTTGACGTGGCAGCCGACGTTCACACCGCTCACGCAGCTAGGCCTGCATTACTACTCGATCGAGTACAACAACCGAATCGACGCGCCAGGAGCGAACGCCGGTCCCATCGCCGCAATCACTCACCCGACCGGCTACTACGATGAGTTCATTACCTACAATCCGGCGTTCTTCCCCGAGCGTGCCGCTCGCAATGGCATCGTCGACGGTTTCGACGCCACGACAGTCGCCGGCTTCGAGTCGCTCTTGCAGTCGCTTTACTCGTCCGCGGACCCGCCGTTTGCCGGAACGGCGCCGGACCCGACGAGTGTCGTCGCGGTGCTCGACGGTCGTCGTTCGAATGCGGCGCGGTTGACGACGCGAGGGCTCGATCTTTCGCTGCGAAGCGCGTGGAGCAATCGCTACGGCGAATGGCGTTTCGATGCCGCAGCCAACTTCGTGTTCGAGTGGAAAACAGCCCCGTCGCGCAATGCGCCGCTCGTGGACTCTGTCGATCGCATCTTCAATCCGGTGTCGAAGCAAGCGACCGCGCAACTCACATGGCAGCGCGATCCATGGACGATCGTCGCGACGAGCCGCTACACGGGAAGCTACGAGAATGACACCCGCGGCGCCGCTTCGCGCCCGATGCGGGTCGATGACCACCTCGTTCACGATCTGCTCGCCGCGTACACGTTCGGCGACGGAGCGAACGATCTCTTGGACGGGGTCCGTGTGACATTCGGTGTTCAGAACGTTCTGGACGAGTCGCCGCCGCTCGCACTGAATACGAACATCCTTTTCGATCCGCAGTACGCGAGCCCGATCGGGCGATATTGGAGCGTAGGAATCTCGAAGCGCTGGTAGGCGCGATTTTCGTGCACCGGCCGGTAGGGTCGGGGCCCCCCTCGTGCGTGTATGTCGATAACGGGCGCATCGGCTGCTTCGCCGGTGCGCGTGGTTTCGCCATTGGGGGTTTCGAGATGCATCGATCAATCAAGCGTCTGTTGTTCGTTGGCGCGAGCGGGACGCTGCTTGCTGGATCCTTGACGCAGAGCGCGATCGCACAAGAGACGGTTGAGGAAATCGTCGTGACCGGCTCCAGCATTCGCGGCGTGGCGCCGGTGGGCTCGCCCGTCAGGTCGATGGGTAACGACGACATTCTGAACACGGGCCGCTCCACCACGACCGACGTGCTGCGGTCGTTGCCGCAGTTGCCGAACCTCGGCGCGGATGAGTCGCATCTCAATCAGGCGAACAACGCGAATGCGAACGTCACGTACGGCTCCGGCATCAACCTGCGCGGCCTGGGTACCGAGGCGACGCTGACGCTCGTCAACGGCCATCGCGCGATTCCGAGCGGCACGCAGGCGCAGTACGTCGATCCTTCCATGATTCCGATCGGAGCGATCGAGCGCATCGAGGTGCTGCTCGACGGTGCGTCGGCCATTTACGGGTCGGATGCGGTCGGCGGCGTCGTGAACATCATCCTGCGCAAGAACTTCGACGGTGCCGAAACTCGTGTGCGCTACGGCGAAGCCGACGGTCTAGATCAGGTCGTCTTCAGCCAAGTTTTCGGTAAGACCTGGGGCTCCGGCGATGTGATGCTCGCCTACGAGCACAACGAGCGCTCGAATCTGCCCGCGCGCAAGCGCAGCTTCTACACCGACGACCTGCGTCCTTACGGCGGGACCGACCAACGCTCGTTCTTCGGCTCGCCGGGCAACATCCAGATCGGCAACACGCGTTACGCGCTTCCGTACGGTCAGGATGGTACTGGACTCACGCCGGCCGATCTGGTGCCGAACACCGCCAATCGATTCTCCATCTACGAAGGTGCGGATGCGCTGCCGCGCCAGGAGCGCGACACGTTCGCGCTGACGTTCGAACAGGATCTGACCGATTCGCTCTCGCTGTTCGCTGAGGGTTACTATGCCGAGCGCACTTTCGAGCGGCTGACGCCGCTGCCCTCGTCGATGACGGCGAATCTGACGGTGCCCTCGACGAATCCGTGGTTCGTGCATCCGACGGATCCAACGGCGACGAGCGTCAACGTGAACTACGCGTATGTGAAGGACTACGGCGCCAACTATCAACACGGCTACTCGCGGCTGTGGCAGCCGACGCTCGGTTTGAACTGGGACTTGCCCGGCGGTTGGCGTGCAACAGTGAGCGTCAACTACGGCGAGGACAAGGAAAAATGGCAGCGCGACGCCGTCAACGTGGCAGTACGCGATGCCGCGCTTGCCGATCCGGATCCGGCAACCGCGTTCAATCCATTCGGGGACGGCAGCCACACCAATCCGGCCACGCTCGAGAGCATGAAGGCGTACTACTTCATCGCGAGCGAATATGCCATGAAGCAAGCCAACACACGCTTCGACGGGCCGCTGTTCGAGCTGCCGGGCGGTATCGCCAAATTGGCCGTAGGCGCGAGCTATTACGGCCTGACTGCAAAGAACATGCAGCAGGACAATCTTAATACGCCCAATCCGTCGATCCACAACATCTCGGCTCAGACGAAGGACAAGCGCGTCGTCCGTTCGGCATTCGCCGAGCTGTACGTGCCGATCGTCGGCTCGGCGAACGCGTTGCCGGGCATGCAGAGTCTTGGCCTATCGCTCGCGGGCCGCTATGACGACTACAGCGACTTCGGCTCCACGACGAATCCCAAGATCGGTTTGGAGTGGCGCTTGACCGATTCGCTCTTGATGAGCGCCAGCTACGGCACCTCGTTCCGGGCGCCAGTGCTGTTCGACATGAACCCGTACAGCAATGCTCGATGGAGCGCGCACAACTTCGTCGACCCGACATCGCCGACCGGACAGACGCGCGGCATATTGATGTTGGGCGGCACGGAGGGCCTGGGGCCGGAAGAAGCGACGACCTGGTCGAGCGGATTGACTTGGACGCCGCTGGACGACCTGCAAATCGGGCTCACGTATTACTCCATCGACTACACCGACCGCATCGCGACGCC
>JAAYXG010000505.1 GCA_012516015.1 Lysobacteraceae bacterium
CGAATCGCCACGCGACAAAGTCGCCTTGCGCTCTGGCAGGCGGAGCACGTTGCCGCACTCTTGCGCGCGGCACATCGCGAGTTGGACGTCGTGCTGGTGCCCATGACGACGCAAGGCGATCGCGTGCTCGATCGCTCGCTCGCGGAAGTCGGCGGGAAGGGGCTTTTCATCAAGGAGCTCGAACGCGCGCTCGAGGACGGCCGCGCGGATATCGCCGTGCACTCGATGAAGGACGTACCGAGCGAGATGCCGCCCGGCATGACGCTCGCCGCGATGTTGAAGCGCGCCGATCCGCGCGATGCGTTCGTTTCGAATCGCTACCCGACCTTCGAGGCATTGCCTCACGGCGCGCGGCTCGGCACGTCGAGTCCGCGTCGCCAAGCGCAGCTGAAGCACGCGCGCCCGGATCTGGAAGTGGCCACGTTGCGTGGTAACGTGGAAACGCGTCTTCGCAAGCTCGATACCGGCGAGTACGACGCGATCATTCTCGCGACCGCCGGCCTCGTACGGCTCGAGCTCGAGCAGCGCATTGCGCAGTATCTCGATACTTCGCTATCGCTGCCCGCACCGGGGCAGGCGATCATCGGCATCGAATGCCGCGAACAGGACGAGGACAGCATCCGCTACGCGCGTGCGTTGAACGACGAAGTCTCGGCGCAGTGCGGGCTCGCGGAACGCGCCTTTGCGCGTCATCTGCAAGGGGACTGCTTCTCGCCGATCGCCGCTTTCGCGCAAGTCCGCGGCACCACGCTCGAGCTGTCCGGCGTCGTCGCCTCGCTCGACGGCCGCGCGCTTTATCGAGACTCGCTGTCGGGCCCGATCGAACGGGCGGCGACCCTCGGCGTCGAGCTCGCGGATAAGTTGTTGCAAGCCGGCGCTGGCGCGCTGCTCCGTCACGCAGGTTGAGATGATTCCAAAAGTCGTACCCCCCCTGACTGGCTTGTCCGTGCTCGTCACTAGGCCGCGGCATCAAGCCGAATCGCTATGCGTGCTGATCGAACGGATGGGCGGCAAGGCGATCCGCTTTCCGACGATCGACATCGAGCCGCAAACCGCAGCACCTGCCGAGCCCTGCGATCTCGTCATCTTCGCGAGCACGAATGCCGTCGAGCATGGCTGGCGGCTTCTCGCGCCAAACCCGCAGATGAAGGTTGCGGCCATCGGCAAGGCGACCGCGGCGGCTCTCGAGCGGGTTGATATCACCGTTCACTATGTTCCGGAAGCAGGGTTCACGAGCGAGGCGTTGCTCGCGCATCCCGAGCTCGAGCTCGAGCCGGGCATGCAGGCGCTCATCGTGCGCGGCGAAGGTGGCCGCGAGTTCTTGAGGGCCGAGCTCACTTCGCGCGGGCTCACGGTACAGACGAGAGAGGTTTATCGACGCGTGCAGCCCACGGTCGATCCCGAGATCATTGCCGCGCTCGAAACGGACTGGAGCGAAGGCGGCGTCGACGTCGTGACGCTCACGAGCGTCGCAACCCTCGACCACCTGCGGAACATGCTGAGCGCCCGCGGGCGCGCGCTGCTCGAAACGACTGCGCTACTCGTCGTGAGCGAACGCATTCGCGAGGCCGCACGCAACGCGAATCTAAAGGGGCACATCGTGGTCGCGCCTGCTGCCGACGATGCTTCGATCGCGGGCGCGCTCGCGAGCTGGCATGCCCGCGCACGATATTGAACCGAGTTTCTTCGGTCGGAAGGAAAGAGCAATCGCAAAGAGCAAAAGAGAACACAACGACAAGAGGAAGGAACGTGGTCTTCCTTCCTTCTATGTGCTCTATGTGGTTCTCACCACCAACCGTAAACTCGCTGAGTCAATGCCTGAGGAATTGACCGGGCTCGAGCGCGGTTGCATGGAGTCGGCATGCTACGATATGAGGCGTCCCGACCGCCTTTCATCTGCGATGGCCCAGACCCATGGCCGACCCCGGTGCAGACAATCCGCCACTATCGGCTCAGACGAGCGATGCCGTCCGACCGGCCCGCCGCCAGCACACGTATAGTCGCCTGACGACGGCGCTGACCGTGCTCGCGCTCGCCGCCGCCGTTTACGGCCTGTGGCGTTTGGATTCCATACGCGACCGGCTGGATGAGATCGACGTTGCGACCCGCGCGCTCGAATCGGAACGCACCTTCCTGCGCGCCGAGCTCAAGAGCATCGAGGAGCGCTCGCAACAAGCACGCGACGAGCTCGTACGGCGCTTGGCAGCGCTCGATGATGTGCCGAAGCAGCTGCAAGAGCTCGCGAGCGCAACCGAAGAGCTGCGAGGTCGCGCCGAAGGGCCCGAGCGCGCTTGGTCGCGCGCAGAAGCCATGTACCTGCTCGAGCTGGCGCAGCGCCGACTCGCATTGAATCGCGATGTGGACACCGCGATCGTCGCGCTCGAATCCGCCGACGCGCGCCTTGCCTCCTTGCGCGATGCATCGTTCGCGCCCGTGAGACAACAGATTGCACGCGAGCTGCAGGCGCTGCGCGGCGTGCAGCAACCCGACATTACCGGCATCAGCGCCAGACTCGCGAGCTTGGAAGAACGCGCGACGCACCTGCCGGTGAAAGGGATCGTCGCTACAGAGCGCGCCGATGCACGGAACGAGGAGCTGCCGACGTCGTTTTTGCCGCGGGCGTGGGCGATCGCGCGCGGATCGATTGCCGATCTGATTCGTGTACGGAAAGTGGACGATGCCGCCGGCGGCATCGTCACGAAAGAAGAAGCGCTGCTCCGTCGCGAACATCTGCGCCTGCTGCTGTTCTCCGCACGTGCGGCGCTCGCGCGCAATGACGATATTGCCTATCGCGACGCGCTCGCGAGCGCGCGCACCTGGCTCGGTCAATCGTTCGACGTCGCTCAGCCGAGCGCGTACGCCGCGCTGAACGAGATTCGCGCGCTCGAGCCGATCGAGATCGATCCGCCGCTGCCGGACATCTCAGGCTCGAGCGCAGCGCTGCGAAGGCTCATGCCGCGCGGTTCGCTGCCCGCAGTACCGGAGTAGCGCTCCGTGAAAGGCGGCGTGTACATCGCGATCGTGCTTCTGCTCGGAGCCATCTTCGCGAACATCCTCGCGAACGATCCCGGCTACGTGGCGATACGAGCGGCTGGACATTTGATCGAAATGTCCGCGGTGACCTTTGCTCTCGTTCTGATCGCCGGCTATTTCGTCGTGCGGCTGTTATTGCGC
>JAAYXG010000506.1 GCA_012516015.1 Lysobacteraceae bacterium
CATGATGCCCGCGCCCTCGAGATACACGCGATGGACCGCTTCGATCGCATGCCTCAGCGGGTTCGCGAGCGTGATCACCTGCAGCACGTCGGGCATGTTCTTCACGGGCGAGGCAAGACCCGACAGCAGCATCATCGGCATGAGGAGCACGAACGAGAACAACATGGCCTGCTGCATGTTTGCCGAGTATGCAGAGACTGCGAGCCCGATACCCACCGACGCGATCGTGAAGATCAGCAACGCGACGTACAGCGTGACGTAGGAGCCCGCAAAGGGAATCCCGAACCAGAAGATTGCAATCGCCAGCACGAGCGAAGCCTGGATGAGGCCGACGAGAATCGGCGGCACCGCCTTGCCGACCATGATCTCGCCGGGCCGAAGCGGCGTCACGAGCAGTTGATCGAACGTGCCTTGCTCGCGCTCGCGCGCGACCGACAAACCGGTCAGCAGCAGCGTCTGCAGCATGCTGAGCGCTGCGACGAGACTCGGGATCATGTACCACCGCGTCTCGAGATTCTCGTTGTACCAAGCGCGACTTTCGACCGTGAGCGGCGCGAAATGCACGCCGCGAGCTTCTCGCCATTGCGCGTTGAAGCGCTCGACCACCGCGCTCACGTAGCCTCCGGCGGTCGCCGCGGTGTTGGAGTTCCGTCCGTCCATCACGACTTGAATCGACGCGATCCTGCCGGCAAGCAAATCGAGCTCGAAGGTCGGACCGATATGCAGCACGACAAGGGCGCGCTTCTTGTCGATCACCTCGGCGATCTGCGCGGGCATCGAGAGCCGCTGTGTCTCCTCGAAGATGCCGCCGCCGACGAGCGCCGCAATCAGATCGCGCGACGCGCCGCTTCCATCCTGGTCGAGCACGGCCAACGGGACGCGGTCGAGGTCGAAAGTCGCTGCATACCCGAACAGCAGCGTCTGCATCACGATCGGCGCGAACAGGACGATCCGATTGCGCGGATCCTTCATGATTGAGAGCAGCTCCTTGCGGCAGAGGATCAGGATGCGCTGCAAAGACGCCTTCATTGCAGCTCCTTGCGCGTCTTGGATTTGGCAAGCGCGAGCAACACAACGGCGGATAGCGCGAGCACCGCGAAATCCTTCGCGATCAGGCTCCACACGTTGCCTGCCAAGAACAACGTCTGGAGCACCTCGACATAGTACGTCGCCGGCAGTATGCCGCTGATCGCACGCACGACGCCCGGCACGCTTCTGAGATCGAAGATGAAGCCCGAGAGCATCAGCGCGGGCATGAAGCTCACGATGAGTGCGATCTGCGAGGCGAGAAACTGATTTTTCACCGCGGAGGAAATCAGCAGCCCGATCCCGAGCGCGACGAGCAAATACAACATGGACGCGAGCAGAATGAGCAAGAGCGAGCCGCGAATCGGGACCTCGAATAAGAATCGCGCCGCGAGCAGGCATAGAGTGAGTCCGAAGAGACCTACGCCGAAATAGGGCACGATTTTGCTGACGAGGACCTCGCCGGCGCGAACCGGCGTCACGAAAAGGGCCTCGAGCGTGCCGCGTTCCCACTCGCGCGCCATCACGAGCGCGGTGAGAAAGGCGCCGATCAGCGTCATGATGACGACAATCAGGCCCGGTACGAGAAACCACGTGCTGGTGTTCGCCTCGTTGAACCAGACACGTTGCTCGATGCGTACCGAGCCGATACCGCCGGGCAGCGAGGTCGATTCGGCAGCGCGCGCACCGGACAGCGCGATCGCGCCTTGAGCATAAGCCAACATCATGCGCGCACGATTCGCATCGACACCGTTGACGAGCGACTGGATCGTCGCGGCACCGGCGGCAAGCTGGCGGCTGAAATCCGATCTGAGATGGACGATCCCGTCGACCTCGCGATCGAGCATGAGCTGCTCCGCCTCGCGCGTCGACATCAAGGTGATCGGCGAGAAGTATGGCGATAAATAGAACCCGGACACGGCATCGGCGGCCGTCGGAGAAGGATCCTCGAGCACGATCGCCACGGGCATGTTGCGCACGTCGAACGTCAGCCCGTAGCCGAAGATCAAGATCAGCATCACGGGCACGAACATGCCGACGAGAATATTGCCTTTGTCGCGCACGAGCTGCCGCGTCTCTTTCACGATCAGCGCGCGGATGCGCTCGCGCGATGAGCTCGCGCCACCCTCCGACCTCGTAGGCTCGTGCAAGCTCATCCTGCCTGCTCTCCCGCCCTTCCTTTTTCGATGATCGCGATGAAGGCGTCCTCCATCGTGCTTACGTTCGGGCCCGCATTGGCGCGCACTTCATCGGGCGTGCCCATCGCCAGCATCTTGCCGGCATCCTGGATCAGGATGCGATCGCAGTATTCCGCCTCCTCCATGAAGTGCGTCGTCACGATGATTGTCGTGCCCCGATTCGCGAGCAACGTGATGCGCGCCCAGAACTCGCGCCGCGCGAGCGGGTCGGCGCCGCTCGTCGGCTCGTCCAAGAAGAGAATCTCGGGCTCGTGGAGCAGCGCGGCCGCCATCGCGAGACGCCGCAGGAACCCACCGGGAAGCGTATTCGTCGTCGCGTTGCGCACCGACGCAAGATCGAGCTCTTCGAGCACGCGACGGATGCGCGAACGCAGCGCCTCGTGGCGAAGGCCGTAGGCGCCGCCGAAGAACTCCAAGTTCTCCTGTACGGTCAAGTCGCCATAGAGCGAAAACTTCTGCGCGACGTAGCCGATCCGTTGCCGCGCTTCGGCTCGTGCACGTCGCAGATCCGCACCGGCTACGCGCAGCGTGCCGCTCGTCGCAGGCAAAAGCCCGCACAGCATGCGAAAGGTCGTGGTCTTGCCCGCACCGTTCGGTCCGAGCAACCCGAACACTTCGCCGCGGCGTACTTCGAAACTCGTCCGGTCCACTGCGGTGAAGTCACCGAACTTGCGAACGAGGTCATGAACCTCGATCACGATGTCGGTGCTCGATCCTGCGGCTCTCGGGATCGGCGAGCTTGCGATCGAGATGCCCTGCTCCGGCAAGTGCTCACGCAGGAGCACCATGAAGCCGTCTTCCAACCTCGGTGCGACAGACTCTGACTGCGGCCACTCGGCCGCTGTACGGTTTGCATCGTCAAGGACGACGCGTACTCGACGGCCCTGCGGGACCGCGTCGATCACGTGCGGTTGCGCCATCAGTTCGAGTTGGACGGTGCGCGCGGCCGCCTCGCGCGCGGAGCTCACGAGATAGGTCCGACCGGCAGCGCGCCGACGAATGTCATCGGGCGGTCCCGCAGTCAGTACTCGACCTTCGTGCAAGACGACGACGTGTGCGCAGCGCTCGGCCTCATCCATATAGGAAGTGCTGACGACGACGGAGAGCCCGTCGCGTTCGACGAGGCCCTGCACGATGTCCCACAACTCGCGCCGAGACAGCGGATCGACACCCACGGTCGGCTCATCGAGCAGCAGCAACTCGGGGGCGCGCACGAGCGTGCATGCGAGACCGAGCTTCTGCTTCATGCCACCGGACAACTTACCCGTTAGCCGAGTGCGAAACGGCCCGAGTGCCGTCATCTCCATCAAGCGCGGATAGCGGCGCGCACGCTCCTGTGGCGCGACGCCGTGCAGATCGGCGTACAGATCCAGATTCTCTTGGACGCTCAGGTCCTCGTAGAGACCGAAGCGCTGCGGCATGTAGCTGATCCGGTCTTGAATCGCTTGAGACTCGCTGCGCGTATCGAAGCCAAGGACGTGCAGCGTGCCCTCG
>JAAYXG010000507.1 GCA_012516015.1 Lysobacteraceae bacterium
CAGAAGCAAGCAGCGTAGGCTGCATCCGACCTACTTCGGCGTGAGGGGCACGCCGGCCCATCTCAGCACCGCGAGCGACACGTCTTGTTCGCGACGTAGCTTTTTCATGAGCTCGATGCGCTCAGCCGACATCTTCTCGCGTTCCAGTTGCTGCTCGAGGAGCACGCGCGCAGTGTCGTGCTGATAGCTCAGGACCGCAGCATGCTCCGCGAGCGCGATGATCGCAGGCGAATCGTCGCCCGCAGCGCGCTGTGCGATGCCGATGCCGACGGCTTCGGCCGCATATGTATCGCCTTGTTGCAGAACTCGAGCGATGTTGCGGCAACGCTCGGCGACCGTCGCGTTGCGAGTGCGCTCATGGCTGCACGCATTCGCGAGTCCCGTAAACGAAGGCACTGCGACTGCCGATAGCCATGTCGAGGCATCGTTGATCGCGTTCGTTAGAGGACCGTTCAGTATCCTCGGTGCAGGCTGTTGCGCCTGCGTGCTCAACGCGAGCGCCGCTTCGGAGAGCAAAGCGTTCCAATACACGTCGAAACGGGTTTCACGGCTCAACGCTTCCAGGATCTGCGTCGCGGCCGCATCGTCCCCGCGCCCTTGCGCGCGCGCAAGAGGGCCCATCCACACGACGCCGTTACCCGGGTCCAGTTTTCGCAAGCGAGCTTCGTACACCGCGGGATCGCAACGAGGTACGTCGGGGCACAAACGGATGGCGAGCCATACGAGCTCCTTGCGGTCGGGGTCTTGCTCGAGCGCGCGTCGTACGTGAGCGAACGCTCGCGCAGGGTCGCGCTCGACTTGTGAAGCTCGGAGCGCCGCGACGATCGCTGCGCCGTGCGACATCGACGTGCTCGCGGAGGTTCGTGGCGGTGCGGGGGCGGCGCTCGGCTCTTCCCGAGGCGGACTCGTACCGCACCCCGCGAACAGGGCGATCGCGGCGATGGCGAGTGTCAGAGTGTGGGCTAGTCGCATCGCCCAAGTTTAGCGCTCGGACACCGGGAGACGGGAGGCAGGCGGCGCCTAGCGCCTTTCGCCGGTCCCCACCTGCGGTTCGCCGGTGATCTCTGGATCGGGGCGGGCGGCGCACGTAACGTACGAGCCAACCGAAAGGCAGCCCTCAGGCACAGAGCTCCCGGTGTGTTCCGCCCCTCCTGAAATCCCCCATTCCCACGAGTCGTGGCGAGGCGGCTATGGCTAACAAGAGTACGTCGCCGCATCAGCCTGGGCTCTTGCTCGGTATCATATTGATCTCGCTCGGGGGCGTGCTGCTTGCGCTCAAGTTGGGCGTCACACTGCCGTGGCACCTGTGGAAGTACTTTCCCGTGCCGCTCATCGTCATAGGTCTCTGGGGACTCGTGCACCCGAATCGATTCGTCGACCGGATGGGCGGTTTGTGGTTTCTTACTGCGGGCATCTACTGTTTGATCGGCCAGTTCAAATTGTTCGGGCTCGACTGGTGGAGTGCGTGGCCGGTGTACGTGATCGCCGCCGGCATTGCGGTAATGATCGACCGCAGCCCTCACATTTGCTCGAGACACGGGCAGCGAAACGACGGTGAGGCATGAGCGATTCGCAGCACCGGGCGCCGCTTTCCACTCGTCTCGTCCTTGGCGCCATCATCATCGCCATCGGCGTGCTGTTCCTGCTCGGCAATCTCGGTTGGGTGGATGCGCGATGGTTGGTAGGCGCGTTGTGGCCGCTCGCACTCGTCGTCGTGGGCGTCGGGATGCTGCGAGACCCGCGTCAGCGCAAAGGCAATCCGTGGCCGTGGGTCATCATCACCGTCGGTGTCTGGATCTTCGCCGACAACATGGACTGGATCGCGGTCAATGTCTGGGACCTCATCGTTCCTGCCATCCTCGTGTACATCGGCGCGAATCTCATCTATCGATCCGGTGGGAAGTCTCATTCATCCAAGCACGAGGCGAGCGGCAGCGAGAATCCTGACGCTGTCTCGAACGCAGCGCCGTCGCAAAGCGAGAATGTTCGCGAGCAGCTGCGGTTACCGCACGCTGAAAAGGCTCCCGAGTTCATCCGTTCTTTTGCTTTCATGTCCTACTGCGACCTTCATCCGGTCATGCAGCCGGTGCGCGGCGGCGACTTGAGCGCCGTGCTGGGAGGCATCAAGCTCGATCTGCGCGACTCCAGTTTGGAGGGAGACGAGGCGGTCCTGGACGTATTTACGTTCTGGGGCGGGATCGAGATTCTCGTGCCGCCCGATTGGACGATATCGAACAAGGTGACGACGTTGATCGGCGGCTTCGTGGATAGCCGCAGACCCACGAAGGTGATCCCCACCAAAACGCTCGTCATCCGCGGGTTCAATCTGATGAGCGGCATCGAAGTCAAGAACTGACGATGCATCCCATCCTCACACGACGCAGCCGCCTGTTGCTCTACCTGGGAGTGTGGGTCGTCTTCGGCCTCTTGATCGCGGTCGTGTTGATCTATGGCGGCAGAGCGCCGACGGAATGGGCGCTCGAGTTCGCGGTGCCGCTTGCCCTATTGCTCGGGATGCAGTCGCTGTCCTTCTGGTATCTCGTTCAGTCGATGCCGCCGGGCACACCGTTGCCGCGCATGGCGCTCTCGTGGTTTGGCGCCGGCATGATCGCGCTGCTGCTCTGGCTCGCCGCGGCATACGGTTGGGCGATTTGGTTGCTGGATCCGGGCGAGCGATATCCGGAAGCGGCGATGGGCACGATTCCGCTGCTCGTCTTTGCAGGCGCGATCGGCATTTCGCTCGCGGTGCTCGGGCACTATCTCGCCGGCGCCTTCCAGCGCTCACGCGCCGCCGAGCGCCGCGCGCTCGAGTTGCAGGTGTACGCGCGCGAAGCCGAGCTCAAATCGCTGCGTGCGCAGCTCGATCCGCACTTCCTGTTCAACAGCCTGAATTCCGTCGCGGCGCTCATCGGTCAAGATGCCGCCGCCGCGCGTCAAATGTGCTTTCTCATGGCGCAGTTCTTCCGCAAGAGCCTGACGCTCGCGCGCGAGCAGGCGATTCCGCTCGAAGAAGAGATCTCGCTCGTCGAGACGTTTCTCGCCATCGAACGAGTTCGCTTCGGCGACCGGTTGCGCTCGCGTTTCGACGTGTCGGATGAGGTGCGCCAAGTCTCCGTGCCGCCGCTCGTGTTGCAGCCGCTCGTCGAGAATGCGGTACATCACGGCGTTGCGCATCTGCTGGAAGGCGGCGAGGTTTGCGTAACGGCGCGACGCAGCAACGGCCTGCTCGAGATCATCGTCGAGAATCCCTGCGATCCGGATCGACCGCCGTCGCGCGGTACTGGCATGGGCATCGCGAACGTGCGCTCTCGCGTGGAAACACTCTGCGGCAATCGTGCGAGCGTCGATGTCGATGCCAAAGAGGATCATTTCCGTGTCTCGATACTACTGCCCGCGACAGGTACCGGTGAAATCTCGGAGCAGCGCATCGGAGAAGCGCATGCGTGAGCACGAGCACATGGTATGCCCGACGGGCTCCAGCGTCAGTGTGATGGAGGGAAAGCCGTGCGTGTGTTGATCGTAGATGACGAGATGCTCGCACGCTCGATACTGAGCGAACATTTGATGAAGATCCCGGAGATCGAGATCGTCGGGCAGGCCGCGAATGGCTTCGAGGCGGTGAAGCTTGCCGAGGAGCTGAGCCCGGATCTCATCTTCCTCGACATTCAAATGCCGAAACTTTCCGGCTTCGAGGTGTTGGAGCTCTTGGGCGAGCGTGCGCCCGCCGTCATCTTCACGACGGCCTACGACGAGTACGCGCTACGGGCCTTCGAGGTGCACGCGGTGGACTATTTGCTCAAGCCGGTCGAGCCGCCGCGATTAGCCGCTGCGGTGGATCGGGCGCGCGAGCGGTTGCGCGCGAAAACACCGCCGCCGTCGGCGCGGGAGCTCGCGCTTGCGGCGCGTCCCCCGGGACGAAGCCTGGAGCGCATCCTCATCCGCCAGGAAGGGCGTGTGCACGTGCTGCCCGTCGACCGCATCGATTTCATCGAGGCGCAAGACGACTATTTGTCGTTCGCCGTGGGCGGCAAGCGCCTGCGCAAGCAGCAGACGATGACCGACATCGAAAGTCAGCTCGACCCGACCCGCTTCGTGCGCATCCATCGCTCGTTCATCATGAACGTCGAGCGGCTCGCACGCATCGATCTTTACGGCAAGGACAGCTGGCTCGCGATTCTGTCCGACGGCACGAAGTTGCCGATGTCGCGGACCGGACACGCGAGGTTGAAGGAGCTGATTGGGTGACCGCCGATCAGTGAGAGTGACGCGTGACGAGAAAACAAGAGCCTTTTCTTGCGCATCATTCGTCACACGGCACAAAGCTGCTCTGAGGAGTGCACGCTATGACCGATCCCAATTCCAACCCGAACACCGAAGAGTTCCAATTCAGCGGCGATACGCTGCTCGCAAAGATCAAGGAGATCATCCGCGAGGGCAACATTCGCCGTGTCGTGATCAAGAACGAAGAAGGCAAGGTGCTCATAGACATCCCGCTCGCGGTCGGCGTCGTCGGCACATTGCTGGCGCCGCAGTTGGCGGCGATCGGGGCAATTGCCGCCCTCGTGATGCGTGGCTCGATTCTCATCGAGAAGCAACCGCCGGACACGCCGGAGTCGTAAACGGAGCACAGTGGGCCCATGCTCTCGTGGAACCGCCTAGCGCACGCATCAGTATAGAAGGACGATCTCACGCTTATTGCGTTCGCGTGCAAAGCCGCTACAGGCGTTTCGGCATGCCATCCCGATCCGGTCAGGAGCGATCGACACTTATGCGCATCAATCTCAGACTCATATCCTGCGCGCTGCTGATGGTGCTCGTCGGGTGCGCCGCGAGCTCTTCTCAAGTTCGCGTGGACCAAGCGGCGGACGTGGACCTCACGCGTTGTCGGACGTTCGACTGGCTGCCGCAGACGAGCGATGCCGCCTCGCTCACCGATCAGCGGGTCCGCGCCGCGGCGCTCGCGACGCTCGAGCGCAAGGGCTACTCGCTCTCGACGGACGAGCCGGATTGTCGCATCAGCTACGTGTTCGCAACGTACGAACGTCCGCAGGAGAAACCGCGCGTCGGTGTCGGTGCCGGCGGCGGCTCGCGCGGCATCGGCGGCGGCATCGGCGTCAGTCTGCCGGTCGGCAGGCGCGATCGCTTCGGCGGCACGCTCACGCTCGATGTCATCGATGCCTCGAGGAACGCGCAGGTCTGGAGCGGCTCGGTGGACGCGTCGTTTCGCGAGCAGGAACTGGGCGAGGAAGAAGCGCGCGTGCTCGTGGAGGAGATCCTGTCGCACTTTCCGGATCGAAAATAGACCTGGGGACGAGGCGCCGTCACCTCCGCTTTAGCCCCGCCAGGTAGTCGATCAACTCTGCGCGTTGGTTGCTGTCCGAAATGCCTGCGAAAGCCATCGTCGTGCCGGGCGCGAAGGCTTGAGGGTCGCGCAAGAAGGCATCGAGATGCTCGCGCGTCCAGCGGCCCGCACGCGACCGCAAAGCGGCCGAGTACTCGTCGAATCCGGGTGCGGTCGCAATGCGGCGCCCGACGATCCCCAAGAGGTCAGGGCCGATCCGATGCGTGATGCCATCGACGGTTTGGTGGCAGCCGAGGCAGAGCGAGGCAAACATCGCGTTTGCGTCCATCGTGCGTGCGGGCTCGATGAGAAGCAACGCCGCATCGTCGGTCCAAACGAGCAAACGACCGTCGCTGAGCTCGAGCAGATCGCGAACTCGCCGGCCGAGCTCGATCGGTTCGCTCAACAGCACCCGATCTCCCTCGAGCGTGAGCCGATAGAGAGAGCGTGTGGCGAGCGAGCCTACGATCAAGTCGCCGCGCCAGATAGGCAAGGCATCGCCGGTCACGAGCAACAGATTGGAGACGCCGATGCTGGGGGTCCAGGCGAACGCGGGCTGTACGAATCTTTCGTGCCGGCCTTGTTGCTGGCTCAACGGCCAGCGAACCGCGCCGTACTCGGTGCCGTAGGTGACCAGAGGCCAGCCATAGTTGCCGCCTGCCGCGAGTAAGTTGAGCTCGTCGCCTCCTTGCGATCCGTGCTCGGTCAGCCAAATTTTCCCGTCCGAGGCGACGTAGAGTCCCTGCGGATTGCGATGCCCGAGCGTGAACAGCGTCGCCTCGCCGCTATCTAGATCGATGCGAATGGTCTTGCCGTAGGAGCCGTTCGGATCCTGTGCAAAGCGTTCGAAGGAATCGATGCCGTAGAAGCCGTGGTCTCCGACCGTGAGGAGCAGCGTAGCGTTGTCGACGAACGCGAGCCGCCCGCCGACTTCCTCCCCCTTGAACGGGTTCTTGCCGCGGAGCCGCTGCTCGCCCGTGAGCGGTACGCAAGGCGTCGTCTCGAAGACGGTTTGCCATTTTGCGTCCTTTATCGATCCTGCCAGATCGGAAGCCGCGCCTTCGATCGATGAGACTCGCACCGTGAAGCATTCTTGATCCGCGTGCCAGTAGTGGTGCGATGCAAAGATGCGAATGGAAGGCCCATCTTGTCGTGCGACGACGTCGGCGACTCGGAAGCGCCACGTTTGCACGCGCGGCGGCCCTTGCGTCGTCCAGTCCGCGTATCGCGCGGGAGAGCGTGCGCTGCCGCCGAATGCCGCGGCAAACGCTTCTCGATTGCTCGGGACGACGGTAGGCAGCTCGCGAAGGCCGATGAGGCCTTCTTCGGGCCGCACGCCGAATAGGTAGAGGCGCCCGTCTCCCGTGCCGAGCAACACCTGGTCGCCGAGCCGATCCAGCCCGCCGCCCCGTGTCGCGGGTTTCGGCACGAGACCTTCGTACGCACTCACTTGGAGGCTGTAGAAGGCGGTCTGAACGATATCGCGTTTCACCTGCTGCACCGCGGTTGGCTGAAATGCGAGCGCTCGCACGACGAACAAGAGCGCCGCGGCGCTCGCAAGGAGCGGCGCAATCCAACCGACGCGCCGCGCCGCCGGTCCGGCGGCGGACAAGGGAATCAGTGTGACTGCGGCAACGAACGCTGGAACCAGCAGATAGCGCGGGATCTCCATTCTCACGAGCTCCATGGAGAATAGACAAAACCCGAACACGGCACCGATGACGAGTGCGGCCTGTCCTGCCGCGCGGCGACCCTCTCCTCGAACGAAGGCGAAGGCGAGAAGAGCGCTCAATGCATATGCGCCGATGAATGCCGCCGCGGGCAACAACTGACGTTTGGGAATTTGCCACCAAGCTTCGCCATACTTGATCGCCGGAAGGCACGCGATCGCCAAGAGCGCGAGCCCATGCCAGGCGATCATCTGTATGAATGCTCGGTTCGTTCTCATGTCGTTGCCTGCCGGCCGACAGCCAGAACGTATACGCCGGACACAAAGATCCCGGCAATCAGGAATCCTCGATGGGCCGAATCTCGGTCTCGTTCCCGAGCAGATCGTGGCGGGGCGGAATCCACGGCGGAACGAGCGTAGGGCAGGGTTCCGACTCCGACTCGACTTCGATCTCGGCGAAGCCGAGTCCTCGTTCGCGATCGTAGC
>JAAYXG010000508.1 GCA_012516015.1 Lysobacteraceae bacterium
CCGCGTTGCAGGGAGCATTCGCGGGCCGACCTACAGGGATGTAGGGAAGCCCGCGTTGCAGGGAGCATTCGCGGGCCGACCTACAGGGATGTAGGGAAGCCCGCGTTGCAGGGAGCATCCCGCTCGTTGCCGAAACAACGTCGCTTGACCTACTTGCGCCAGTGCGGCGGATAGGTGTTGTCGTAGCCGGGCAGCGCCTCGACGCGTTTGATCCAGCGCGCGATGGCGGGGAAGTTCGCGTCGATAGGCAACAGACGCTCGCGCAACTCCTGCGCTTCGCGCCGTTCGAGCGCACGCAGCAACATCTGAATGCCAGGGAAGACCACGATGTCGGCGGCCGAGAATTGCTCGCCAACGAGCCAGTCGGAAGAGGCAAGCCGCGTCTCGATCGTCCGCGCCTCGCTCAACATGTGCGACATCGCGCGTTCGATTTCTTCCATATGGCCTTCGATGCCCTGAAAAAGAATCACGTAGATGAGCTTTTGAATGTGATCCTCGGCGTACCACTCATATTCGCTGATCACGCGATTGATCGTCCCTGCCTCCTCCGGCGTGCGCCCGAAGAGCGGCGGATCGGGGAACTTGCGGTCGAGGTAGTGCAAGATCGCGAGCGACTCGAAACAGACGTAGTCGCCGTCCTTGAGCACCGGCACCCGGCCGCGCGGATTCATGCTCAGCATCTGCGGCGATTTGTGCTCTTGCTTCGCGAACTGCACCTGATGCGAAACGTAAGGCAGCCGCTTGTATTCGAGCGCAAGTAGCGCTCGCCAGGAGTACGGACTGCCGCTGCCCCACCAAAGTTCGAGTGACATGGATGACGCTGGTGTGAGGTGTAAAGTGTGAAGTGTAGCGTCAGAGCGCGCTTTCCGGCCCTACACTTTACACGTGGCACCCTACACTCTTTCACACCCAGGCGACCCATGTTCACCACCCTCATCAGCGCTGCCGATCTGGCCCCACACACGTCGGCGTCTAACTGGCTGATCGTCGACTGTCGCTTCGATCTCGCGGAGCCCGAGAGCGGCGAGCGCGCCTATCGCGAGGGCCACATTCCTGGTGCGGTGTACGCGCACCTGGATCGGGATCTATCGAGTCCGATCACCCCGGAAAGCGGACGCCATCCGTTGCCCGACCCGGATCGGCTCGCACAGCGGCTCGGAGAATGGGGCATGTCCCCCGCGACGCAGGTGATTGCGTATGACGCGGATACGGGTGCCTTCGCCGCGCGTTTGTGGTGGCTTCTGAGATGGATGGGACACGAGGCGGTCGCCGTGCTCGACGGCGGCCTGCGCGCATGGAAGGAAGCGGATCTCCCGACGACGACGGAGCTTCCGAAGCGCACTGCGACGAGATTCGTCGCGCGCCCGGATCGAGATGCGTGGCTTTCGACCGATGAAGTGACGGAGAAGCTGAGCGCCGGTTGGCGCTTGCTCGATGCCCGCGCACCTGAGCGTTTCGCGGGCAAGACGGAGCCGATCGATCCCGTCGCAGGCCATGTGCCAGGCGCCGTCAATCATCCGTTGGCGTTGAACTTGAGCGCGCAGGGGCGCTTCTTGAGCGCCGATGAGCTGCGTGCGCGTTATGCGAATTCGCAAGCGGGCGTCGCGGACGAGCGCACGATCGCGATGTGCGGATCCGGCGTCACCGCCTGTCACCTGCTGCTCGCGATGGAGATCGCGGGCAAGCGCGGCGGGCGATTGTATGCAGGCTCGTGGAGCGAATGGATCAAGGACCCGTCGCGACCTGTCGCGACCGAGTGAACGGCGGACGGTGAAAGGCGCTGAGCAAATGAGGCGCGTACTGGCACAATGTGCACGCGCGTGAAACAACTCGTGAACATTCGACGTTCGAGACTCGAGATGGTCTCCTTCGATTTCTCGTCTCATCGTCCGCCGTCCGCTGTCCGCCGTTCACCTCGCCCAACCGGAGACTCGCACTCGTGGATCAGGAAGCGAAGAAATACGCACTGAACACTCAGTGGAGCATCGAAGATTCGCTCGATCTCTACCAGGTGCCCAAATGGGGCCAGGGGTACTTCAGCATCAATGAGGCTGGGCACGTCGTCGTGCGTCCCTATGCAGAGCCGGACGCGGAGATCGATCTGCTCGAAGTCGTCCAAGGTTTGAACGCGCGCGATCTGACGGCACCGGTCGTCGTGCGCTTCTCCGACATCCTGCGGCATCGCCTCGGCCGTTTGCACAAAGCGTTCGCCCGCGCGATAGAGGAAAACGACTACAAGAATCGCTATTGCGCCGTCTTCCCCATCAAAGTGAATCAGCAGCGCCTCGTCGTGGAAGAGGTGTACCGCTACGGTGAGGAATACGGCTTCGGTCTCGAGGCCGGATCGAAGCCCGAGCTGCTCGCGGTGATGGCGATGACGGAAAGCTCTCCCGACCGCATGATCGTCTGCAACGGATTCAAGGACGACAGCTATATCGAGGCGGTCATCCTCGCGACGAAGCTCGGCCGCACGATCATCCCGGTGATCGAGAACTTCGAGGAGCTCGCGCTCGTGCTGCGTCACTCGGAGAAGTATCAGGTCCGCCCGCGCATCGGCGTACGCGTGAAGCTCGCGAGCG
>JAAYXG010000509.1 GCA_012516015.1 Lysobacteraceae bacterium
AGTCGAGCGGAGTAGCACCGCGAGGGAGCGCAATCAGGCGGCCCTTGGGCGAGAAGCAGAATACCTGATCCTGGAACAGTTCGAGCTTCGTATGCTCGAGGAACTCTTCGGGGTTGGCGCCTTCGAGAAGCGTATCGACGAGGCGGCGCAGCCATTGGTAGGGGCCGCTCTCTTTGTCGCTGAAGACGAGCGCCTGCTGGCCGCTTGGAGCGATGTTCGCCCCGCTCCCGTTGGTCCCGCTGCCGTTGGTTTTCTGCGCGTCCTTGTAGAACGCGTGTGCGGCGACGCCGTACTCGGCGACCTCGTGCATGGCGCGGGTGCGGATCTGCAGCTCCACGCGCTGGTGGCGCGGGCCGACGACGGTGGTGTGGATCGACTGGTAGTTGTTCTGTTTCGGTGTCGAGATGTAGTCCTTGAAGCGGCCGGGCACGGTGCGCCACGTGGTGTGGGCAACGCCAAGCACACGGTAGCAATCGTCGATGGTGCCGACGATGACGCGGAACGCATAAATATCCGAGAGCTGCTCAAGCCCGATCTGGCGATTGGCCATCTTGCTCCAGATCGAATAGGGCTTCTTCTCGCGCCCGTTCACCTCCGCCTCGATGCCGACGTCCCCGAGCTTGGCTTCGAGCGCGTCCGCGATGTCGTCGACGAGGCCGTCGTTTTTGTCTCTCAGTTCCTCGAGCTTCTCGGTCACCGTGTTGTAGGCATCGGGGTTGAGCCAGCGGAACGCGTGCTCCTCGAGTTCCTCGCGCAGGGCCTGCATGCCCATGCGGCCGGCGAGCGGAGCGTAGATTTCGAGCGTTTCCTCGGAGACGCGCTTGCGGGCCTCCGGTTTCATGTGCTCGAGGGTGCGCATGTTGTGCAGGCGATCCGCGAGCTTGACCAGGAGTACGCGAATGTCGCTCGAAATGGCGATCAGAAGCTTGCGGAAGTTCTCGGCCTGCTCGGCTTTCTTCGTGACGAGATCGAGCTTCTTGATTTTCGTCAGTCCGTCGACGAGCGCGCCGATCTCGGGACCGAAGAGCTGATCGATTTCGGCGCGCGTCGCATCCGTGTCCTCGATCACATCGTGGAGCAACGCCGTCGCGATGGTCGCGTCGTCCAAATGCAGATCGGTCAGGATCGCCGCAACTTCGAGGGGATGGGAAAAGTAAGGGTCGCCGGACGCGCGCTTCTGATTGCCATGCGCGCGCATGGCATAGACGTAGGCGCGGTTCAGCAGCGCCTCATCGGCCGTTGGATCGTATTTCTGTACTCGCTCGACGAGCTCGTACTGCCGCATCATGGGAAGCGTTCACTCCGGCGCCGGAAAGCCGCATACTCCGTACGGCGCCTTCGGAGCGGCCGATCACGAGGGCGCCCATGCGCGAAGCGTCCTGCGCGGAGAGTTGGGCTCCCCAGGCTGACGCCTTAGCGGCCCCGCTCGCGCGGGCCGCCAGCACCGTTGGACGACGGCTCCGACGGGGTCATGCTTTCGAGGCCGCGCAGAAGCTGCTCCTCGGTCAGCACATCCACCTCGGTGTCGGAGGCCTGATCGTCGCGACCCAGCACAGGGGCGCGGCGCTCCTGGGGAAGCATCGGGGCCGCGACGGCCTCGGGCTCGTCCACTTCGACGTTCTTCTGGATCGAGTGAATCAGGGATTCACGCATATCCTCCGCCGGCACCGTGCGTTCTGCGATCTCGCGGAGCGCGATAACGGGGTTCTTGTCGTTGTCGGGATCGATCGTGATCGCGCTGCCATTGGCAATGGACCGGGCGCGGTGGGCCGCGAGGAGCACGAGCTCAAAGCGGTTCGGGACCTTGTCGACGCAATCCTCGACTGTGACGCGTGCCATGTGCAGCACCCTCTCTCATCTCGATGATGGTATGGAATCGACTTTG
>JAAYXG010000510.1 GCA_012516015.1 Lysobacteraceae bacterium
GCGGCGCGCCATGCGCGCAGATGCCTGGACTCCGGCCTCCGCCGGAGCGACGAAGATAGGTACCGCTCTTCCTAGATCGCATTCTTTTGCGAAGGCGAGGGTCCATCTTCGGATCTATGTAGCGATGTGCCTCTCCCCACACGTTCCTGCGCCACGCGGGGGAGGTCGCTCACGCGCATCCATCAGCTCCGCGCCATTCGTAGATCCTGTGCAGCGGGTGACGATGGGCATTTCTAGCCAGAGCCCAGCGCCCAGAGCCCAGAGCCCAGAGCCCTTCAACGCTAGGCGCGCTCGAAGTCGAGCGCGCCGTCGCGCGCGGTCACCTTGATCGTGTCCCCAGGTCCAAACGCGCCCTTGAGGATGCGCTGGGCCAGCGGGTTCTCCAACTGCTGTTGGATCGCCCGCTTGAGCGGTCGAGCGCCGTATACGGGGTCGAAACCCGCTTCGGCGAGCAGGTCGCGGGCCGTATCGTCGAGCACGAGTTCCATGTCCCGATCCGCGAGGCGCTTCCTCAGGTAGCCGAGCTGAATGTCGACGATCGAACGCAGCTGCTCCTTGGCGAGCGGATGGAACACGACGATGTCATCGATACGGTTGATGAACTCGGGCCGGAAATGCTGCTGCACGATCTCGAGCACGGCCGCCTTCATCTTCGCGTAGTTCGCTTCCCCGACCAGCTCCTGAATGACGTGAGAGCCCAGGTTCGAAGTCATGATGATCACGGTGTTCCGAAAATCGACGGTACGGCCCTGCCCGTCCGTCAGGCGCCCGTCGTCGAGCACCTGCAACAAGACGTTGAAGACGTCCGGATGTGCCTTCTCGACTTCATCGAGCAGCAGCACGGAGTAAGGGCGCCGCCGCACCGCTTCCGTGAGATAGCCGCCCTCTTCGTAGCCGACATAGCCCGGCGGCGCACCGATCAATCGCGCGACAGAGTGCTTCTCCATGAACTCGGACATGTCGACGCGCACCATCGCGTCCTCGGTGTCGAATAGAAATTCTGCCAGCGCCTTACAGAGCTCGGTCTTACCGACACCGGTCGGACCCAAGAACAGGAACGAACCGTTCGGCCGGTTCGGATCGGCCAATCCGGCGCGCGAGCGGCGAATGGCGTCGGAGACGGCACGCACGGCCTCGTTCTGGCCGATGACGCGCTTGCCGAGCGCCTCCTCCATGCGCAGGAGCTTCTCCTTCTCGCCTTCGAGCATCTTGGAGATCGGAATGCCGGTCCACTTCGACACGACTTCCGCAACTTCCTCCTCCGTGACCTTGTTGCGCAGGAGCTTCGTTTCCTGCTTCTCGGCGGCGGTTGCTTCAGCGAGCCGACGCTCAAGCTCGGGGATCTTCCCGTACGAGAGCTCGGACATGCGCGCCAGATCCTGCGCGCGCCGCGCGGTTTCGAGCTCCAAGCGCGCACGCTCGAGCTCCTCCTTGATGTGCGCGGAGCTCTGCACGGAAGCCTTTTCCGCCTTCCAAATCTCCTCGAGGTCGGAGTATTCCTTCTCGAGCGCCTGCAGCTGATCCTCGAGCGCCGCGAGACGTTTCATGGACGCTTCATCGGACTCCTTCTTGAGCGCCTCCCGTTCGATCTTGAGCTGGATGATGCGACGCTCGAGCCGATCCATTTCCTCGGGCTTCGAATCGATCTCCATGCGAATCCGCGCAGCCGCCTCGTCGATGAGATCGATGGCCTTGTCCGGCAGCTGCCGATCGCTGATGTAACGATGTGAAAGCGTCGCGGCGGCAACGATTGCGGGATCGGTGATGTCGACGCCGTGGTGAACCTCGTAACGCTCTTTCAACCCGCGCAGGATCGCGATCGTGTCCTCGACCGACGGCTCGCCCACGAACACTTTCTGGAAGCGACGTTCGAGCGCCGCATCCTTTTCGATGTTCTTACGGTACTCATCGAGGGTCGTCGCACCGACACAATGCAGCTCGCCGCGCGCGAGCGCAGGCTTCAGCATATTGCCGGCGTCCATGGCCCCTTCGGCTTTGCCGGCACCCACGATCGTGTGCATCTCGTCGATGAAAAGAATGACTTGGCCTTCTTGCTTCGCGAGATCGTTGAGCACCGCCTTCAGGCGCTCCTCGAATTCGCCGCGATATTTCGCACCTGCGATCAGCGCGCCCATATCCAATGCAAGAATGCGCTTGTTGCGCAGCCCTTCGGGTACCTCGCCGTTGACGATGCGCTGCGCGAGACCCTCGACGATCGCCGTCTTACCGACGCCAGGCTCACCGATCAAAACGGGATTGTTCTTCGTGCGACGCTGCAGAACTTGCACGGTGCGCCGAATTTCGTCGTCCCGGCCGATCACGGGGTCGAGCTTCCCCTGCTCCGCTCGTTCGGTGAGGTCGATCGTGTACTTTTCGAGCGCTTGGCGGGTCTCTTCGGCATTCGGATCGTCCACTTTCTCGCCGCCGCGCATCTCTTCGATCGCCTTTTCAATCGAGCCTTTAACGGCGCCGGCATTGCGCATGATCGTGCCGAGCTGACCCTTGTCTTCGAGGGCCGCAAGCACGAACAGCTCGCTCGAGATGTATTGATCGCCGCGCTGCTGCGCGAGCTTGTCGGTGATATTCAGAACCCGCCCGAGGTCGTTCGAGATGTGCACCTCGCCGCTCGCGCCTTCCACTTTCGGCAGGCGGTCGAGCGCCTCGCCGAGCTGCGAACGCAAAAGATTGACGTTCGTGCCGGCTCTATCGAGGAGATGGCGCACCGAGCCGCCCTGCTGATCCAGCAGGGCCGTCAGCACGTGTATCGGCTCGATGAACTGATGGTCGCGTCCAACCGCCAACGATTGGGCATCGGCCAACGCCATCTGAAACTTGGTTGTCAGTTTGTCCATGCGCATAGCAAAGGGCTCGGGGTAAGGGGTTCGGGGCCTGGGTCAAAAATACTTGATCAGTGATTTGAGGGAGTAGGCCCGAATTTCAACTCGTCGACACCCAGGAGATACCGCTGTTCAGCAGCCCTCTGTTCCAACCCGAGCCCCAAGCCCCTCGCCCCTTCGGGGCGCGCTAGTGCGCGAGCCCGTGACTCACGAAGATGATCACGACGCCGAGGACGATGAAAACGAACTGGGCGAGGCCGGCACCAGGGTCGACGCGGCGATGGAGGCCGGGTATGAGGTCGGCGACCGCGATGTAAAGGAAGCTGGATGCCGCGATCGTCAAAGCGTACGGCAAGAGATGCTCGATCGGCGCGAGCGCAAAGTAGGCGCCAATGCCGCCGACAACGGAGCTCACGCTCGTGAGCAGGTTGAGCGCGAATGCGCGAGCGCGACTCATGCCGCCGTGAAGCAAGATGGCCAAGTCACTCACTTCCTGCGGGATCTCGTGTGCGATGACCGCCACTGCGGTCACGATGCCGAGGTGCACGTCCGTCATGAATGCGGCAGCGATGAGCACGCCGTCGAGCGTGTTGTGGAGCGTGTCGCCGATGAGAATGAGCGAGGCGGAAGCCGCAGCCCGGTGGTGATCGTGCGGGACGTGCCCCTCGCACTCATCCTGGTGGCAATGACGCCAAAGCACCAGCTTCTCGAGCACGAAGAAGATGAGCAGACCGACCAGCAGCGTCATCCCGATGTGATGCGTGTTCCCCTCCCCCGCGATCTCGATCGCATGCGGCAACAAGCCGAGGAGTGCCGCCCCCAATAGTGCCCCCGTCGCAAAGCTCACGAGGTGCGGCAGCACCCGTGCACGCACCGACTTCGACGCGGTGAGAAACAACGACGCCGCGAGCGCACTGAGCGCACCACCTAGCAAGGTGAACAGGAGAATCCAGAGGAGAAGGGGCATGAATGAGGGCTACGGGCTTGGGGCCTGGGGCGCGGGCAAGACGGCCGCCTCAACGAGATGTTCGAATTTGCTATCAGCGTAGCATGCCAAGAGGAGAAGCGCGTGGAACGAACGCGCTGAGCAATCCGACCCAAGCCCCATGCCCCGAGCCCCTCGCCCTATCTCGCGAGCCAGACGAGCGTCGCCATCCTTCCCGTCCGCGCGTCGCGGCGATACGAGAAGAACCGCTCGGCGTCCGCGTAGCAGTTGAAGCCGCCGCCGTAGATGCGTGTAAGACCGAGACGCGCTAGCTCCATACGTGCGAGCGCGCACAAATCTGCGAGCCATCGATTCCGGTCGTTGCGGACGAACGCGGACGCGTTTGCGGGATCGCGCGCTAAGAACTGCGCCCGAACCTCATCGCCCACTTCGAAGACCTGTTGCTCGATCGCCGGGCCAAGCCAAGCGAGGAGAGATCGAGGAGAGCAGTCGAGCGCCACGATCGTCGCGCCGAGCACACCGCCCGCGAGCCCGCGCCAACCCGCGTGAGCGGCAGCGACCTTCGTGCCCTCCTCGTCGCAAAAGATCACCGGAAGACAATCGGCTGTGAGCACGACACATGCAGGGCCCGGCGCACGCGCAATCGAAGCATCGGCCATTGGCGGCTCATCGTAGCGACGCGCCTCGACAACGTTCGTGCCGTGCACTTGGTTCAACCATGCGGGATCCGCGGCGAGCCTCAGTGTCGCCTGCAGGCGGCGGCGGTTTTCGGCGACTGCACTCGGATCGTCGCCGACGTGCGCTCCGAGATTGAGCGTCGCATAAGGGCCGGTGCTCACACCGCCGTCGCGTGTCGTCACGGCCGCGCGAACGCGCGCGGGTGCAGGCCAGTCGGGAACGATTAGCTTCATGGGCTCAGGGCTCGGGGCGCTTCGCGCAGCGCCCTCATTGAACCGTCGCATCCTTCGCGAGCACGTCGAGCAGCCGCTGCATATCTCCAGGAACCGATGCAGTGCATTCGACGGGCTTGCCCGTCCTCGGATGCTCGAATGCAAGACGCGCGGCGTGCAATGCCTGCCGCTTGAAACCGCGCAACGTTTCGATGAGCTCCTGCGACGCGCCTTTGGGCAACGACAACCGCCCGCCGTAAACCCGATCGCCGACGAGCGGATAATTGATGTGCGCCATGTGCACGCGGATCTGATGCGTCCGCCCAGTTTCGAGCTTGAGCCGCACGTGAGTGTGTCCGCGGAAACGGTGCACGACGCGGTAGTGCGTGACCGCTTCGCGGCCGTCTTCGCGAATCGTCATGCGAACTCGATCGACGGGATGTCGGCCGATCGGCGCATTGACCGTGCCGCCGCCCGTCATCACACCCACGCACACCGCCTCATATTCGCGCCCGACTTCGCGCGCTTCGATAGCTCGCACGAGCGCCGTATGCGCATCCACGGTTCGTGCCACGACCATCAATCCGCTCGTATCCTTGTCGAGTCGATGGACGATCCCGGCCCGGGGCACCTGTGCGAGGCTCGGGTCGAAATAGAGAAGCGCATTCTGCAGCGTCCCGGCGGCGTTGCCGGCACCCGGATGAACGACCAGGCCGGGCGGTTTGTTGATCACGAGC
>JAAYXG010000055.1 GCA_012516015.1 Lysobacteraceae bacterium
AGCTCAGCGAACGTTCCGAACGTTCGGTGTGCGGCAATGAGAACTGCGCGATCGCTGCCGCAACGATGCCGATGGGGACATTGACTGCGAACAACCATCGCCAATCGGCGACCGCGAGCACGGCCGCGCCGAACGACGGACCCGCGGCCGTCGCTACGGCGGCGACCATCGCGTTCATGCCGGTGGCACGGCCCAAGGTGCGCGCGGGATAGGTGAACCGAACGAGCGCGGCGTTCACGCTGATGATCGCTGCCGCTCCGAGACCCTGTATGACGCGGGCTATCGTCAGCTCGAGCAGCGTGTTGGCGAACGCGCACCCCAAGGAAGCAATCGTGAAGATGACGAGGCCGGTCTGAGAGACTCGCCGATACCCGATATTTTCGCCGAGCGATGCCAATGGCATGAGGCCGACGAGAATCGCGAGCTGATAGCCGTTGATGATCCAGATGGAGCTCGCCGCGCTTTCGTCGAATGCCAGCGCGATGGAAGGGAGCGCCACGCTGATCATGGTCGTATCGAGCACGCAGATGGCGATCACCATCATCGTCGTCGCCATGGACCAGTAACGGCGCGGCGGCGGCAGGCCGTCCGGGTAGATAATATGAGTCGTCACATGAACAGCGGTCGAGGCCGATCAGCGTCGATCGAGGCCGTGCTTCGCGAGGAACTCCGAGAGTAGATCCGCGACGGCGACGTTGTTGAGATCGGCGAAGGGGAGGTGCGTGTTGCCTTTGAGCCCGGCATCAGGCAGCAAGAGCACTTCCGCTTGGCCGCCGTACTTGTTGACGATGTCTACGAAGCGGCGGGACTCCTCGAGTCTTGCGCGATAGACATCCGATGCGTCGATGTTGTCGCCCCAGACCACTTGTATCGGCACACGTGCGAGCTTGCGGAATTCGTCCTGCGGCACTTCGACCGGGCCGAAGCGTCCTTCGGGTACGTTCGGCCCTTCGCCTTCCGGATAAACCCAGCCCACGTTCTCGTACGCAACGATGCCCTTGATGTTGTCGCTCTTGAGCGCGGTGAGAAGGGCGCGAAGTCCGCCCGCCGAGTTCGTGAGCGCAACCGTGGGCCCGATTCGGTCCGCGAGCGCTGCGGCCGCGTCGCTTTCGAGTTGAGCGTTCGCGACGCTGTCGAATTCTTGGTAGCGCGCGCGCATGGCCTGATTCCAGGCTTCGCCATCGTCCTTCGGGAATTGAACGTCGTCGAACCAGTTCGGGTAGGTGAGCCCGAAGCGCCACGCGACGAAGTTTTGTTGGTCGGCTCTGGCGTTGGGCGTGTACGTCGTCTCGACACAGCCCCAGTTGGCGCGACCGACGCGCGGTCCATCCCAAATGTAGACAGGGTAGCCGCGCCTCAAGAAGATACTTTGAAAGCCTTCGCCGCCGTCCCAGCGTCGTTGCCAAGCTACGGCGCTCGCGCTGTGCCACATCAGCAAGCTTACCGCTCGGGCTCGCGGCGGAATCTGATACTCGACCACACCGTGATCGCAGTGAAGCGACGCCTCGGCGGGATCGCCGCTGACTTGCCCGCCGACGGCGAAGGCGCCTTGGCTCTCGATGAGAAGCGCGCCTTCCGGTGATTCCGTCTGCGCGCAGCCGCCGGCGAATGCCGCCGCGGCGAAGACGAATGTTGGTGCGATCACTCGCATGATTTCAATGTGCGCTCACAGGCTGCGCTTCGCGAGCCTTGGGCGGCTGGCGGTACATAGACGCGAAGATGGCGATCGCGCCGATGATCGCGGCGGTGGCGTAGACCGGGAAGTACGTCGAGCGGTCCCATCCCATGCCCATGAGCGCGCCGGCGACGTAGGGGCCGACGATCGCGCCGATACGGCCGATGCCGACCGTGAAGCCGAGGCCGGTGCTGCGGTTCTCGACGGAATAGAAGCGGGTGCTCGTGATGATGATGCCGGTGAACGCCGCTTCGATCGTGAACATGCAGGCCGCCGCGAGCATGACGAGCGGAATCGACGCTTCGGTGAAGGCGAAGCCGAGTAGCGCGGCCGCGCAGCCGCCGAACATGATCGCCGTCGCGCGCGCGGCTCCGATCTTGGCGGCGAAAAGTCCCATGCACAGGACGCCTACGGAAGCCGCGGCGCTCGTGGCCATGCCGACAGCGATGGCCGATCGATCGGCGAAGCCCGCCATGACCAGCACTTGCGGTTTCCAGCCGCTGAGAAAGTAGCTGATGAAAAAGCGCATGAACGAGGCGACCCACAGCAACAGCGTCGCGCGGCGCAACTCCGGCGAGAGAATCGCCGCGACGGTGCTGAACGTTCGCACTTTCGCTTGCGGTCTGGGCGGCAGCTCGGTGAGCGGCGTTTGACCGAAGCGCTGCCGGAGCTTGTTGATTCGGGCGAGCGCATTCGGCGGCTGCCGTGCGATCAAGAAGTTCACCGATTCCGGCAACGCGATGTAGCAGGCGATGGTCGTGACGCTGCCGAGGATGGCAGCCGAGAGGAAGATCGCGCGCCAGCCGTACTCGTCGATGACTGCCGCGCCGATCGCGGCACCGAGGATCGCGCCGATCGCGAAGCCGATATGCACCAGCGCGAGGAAGAGATTGCCGCGTTTCTCGTTCGAGAACTCGACGACCATGATGCTGAGCGAGGGCAGAAGGGCGCCCACGCACGATCCGACGATGAAGCGGAAGATCATCAGCTGCACGATGTTCTGGCTGAAGGTCAAGCCGAACATACCCAGCGATGAGACGGTCATCGCCGCGAGAATGACGGTACGGCGGCCCACCTTGTCGGCCTGGGGCGCGACGAAAATGGCGCCGACCAGCATGCCGAAGGCGCCGGCACTCAACACGATTCCGAAGGCTTCCGGGGCGATGCTCCATTCGCGCAGCAGCGCCGGCGCTGCGTAGGCGATCGATGTGGTGTCGAGCCCGTCGCTGATGTTACCCATGACGCACAGCGCGACGACGATGACTTGCCACAATGTCAGCGGCCCGTCCTGGCCGATGGGTTTTACCCCGGAAGTGGGCGCCGCCATACGATTACCCCCTCATGCTGCTGCCGCAGATATCAGCCTGTCTGATATCTGCGGGCGAATGTATGAAATCTTCGAGCGTCGATGCAAGCCTTCGTGCATTTTCAGCTTGCGATCGTCGGAAGGCTCAGCAAGGTTGCTGGATTCTCGACGAGCATCGCGTGCAGCTCGGCACGGCTCAGGCCCGCTTCGTGCAACTCGTGAGCGGCTCGGGCGAGGAGGTCGTCGGGGAAAGGATGGTTGGCTTGGCCGCTGTCGCTGCTCAATATGACCCGCGCCGCGCCGATCTCGCGGATGGCGTCGCAGTATTGCTGCACCGTGAAACTGGCGCGCGCGCCGATCATGAAATTGGCAACGAATTCGATATACGCGCCGAGCTCGGCCGCTTGTTTCATCTGCGCGACGCTCATGTTGATCGGGCGGCCCATCGCGTGTGTTGCGACGATGAGCTCGATGCCCTGGCGCTTCGCTTCCCGGATGACGAGCAGCGCTTCTTCGGCTGAGACGTGGCCCGTCGCGAGCGCGAGCTGCGCGCTGCTGTCGCGAATCGGCGCGCGTGCGACCGTTTGGATGAGCTCGATCGTTTCCGGCAGGAGCAAGCCGTCTCGCGCAACGACGACCGCAGCGCGCTCCGGGCTTCGGGATTGACGCACGTAATTCTCGGCATCCCAAGTCGGCATGCTGACGATTCGCGCGAATCCTCCTTTCAGCTCGCCGAAGTGATGGACTGCTTCCGGGTTCAGGCCGCCGACGCTGAAGTTGCAACAGAGCATGCCGTGCACCTCGACATCGGGAACGGCCTTGCGGGCAAGGTAAGCGAGCTGCGCGGTCTGATCGTAGTGCTGCTTGACGACGAAGCCGCGCATGCCCGCGCTTCTCGCGCGACGCGCCATGTCGACGACGTCGAGCGCGCGCGCTGCCTGTCTGCTGTGAGGGCCGAAGCTGTCGGGATCGAGGTGGACGTGAATGTCCGTGGCGCCGCGTAGCAGTGCGCGTGCGGCTCGGCTCGGCTTCGAGAAGCTCGCCGTGGAGCTCGTGACTTGCGCGTACGGTGCCGTGCTGGTTGCGAGCGCGAGGCCGGCGCTCATCCCGATGAATTTGCGCCTGGTGATGCGCATCGTGACCTTGGACACCCTGTTCTCCCGGCCGTACAAACAAGCCGATGCGACGACGAGCGTTGGAACACGCCCGTCGCCGCGCCGAAGGATCGATCCGGCCTCGAGATCGAACCTAGAAGCTCACGTCCATGCCTAAGGAGTAGTGACGTCCGACCTTGTCGTAATAGGCACCGTAGACCGGCGCGTTGAGGACCGTGTACGGCGTCATCACCGGATCGCGATCGAGGGCGTTGCGGATAGCTCCGAACAAGCGCACGCGGTCGCTCAGATTGTAGGACCCGAACACGTTGAACATCACGTAAGAAGGAATGTCGTTCTTGCTGATCGTCGGATTGCCCGGTGTGTTGTAGAGGTTGTCCAAACGACCGGAGCTGACGTGGATGGCTTGCACCGTGGCAGACCATGTCGGCGTTCGGTAGCTCGTCGTCAGGTTGCCGCGGAAGTCCGGCACCGCCGCGAAATTGGCCGCTCCGTGCTCGCCGGCTCGGTTGACCGGCTCGGCGCCGGGCAGACCCGTGTCGACGATCGAATCGGTGACGTACGTGCCCGTGTAAGCGACCGTCCAAGTGCCGTAGCCGAGCGGCAGCGAATAATCGAGCTGCACGTCGTAGCCCTTCTGTTGGAAACTGCCGAGGTTGATCGAGCCCGCATCCAAGGCGGTCGGATCGCCGGCGTCGTTGAAGGTGAACAGATCGCAGAAGGAGCGAACGCCGGAGATACACAGGTTCGCGATGTTCGCGCCGTTCAAGTTGGTGATCGCCTTGTCGAGCTTGATGTCGTAGTAGTCGACCGAGAAGTTGAATCCGTCGAGCAGCCCTCTCGGCGAGAACACGAAGCCGATGGTCTTGGTGTCGCCTTCTTCGGCCTGTACGTTGGGGTTACCGCCCGCTGTACGTTGCGGGATCACGTAGTTGCGGATGGGCGGATTTGCGGATCCGATATCGTTGATGTTAATCATCGTGATGTTGTTCGTCACCGCGGCGCCTGGGCTGTACAACTCGTTGATGGCTGGCGCGCGAATATCGCGAGACTGCGTTACGCGGAAGCGCAGCGAATCGGACGGTTCCCAAAGGAGGCCGGCCTTCCAAGCATCCATGCCGCCGACCGTGCTGTAGTCGGCGTAGCGGTACGCCAAGTTGAGATCGATCTGCTGGGCGAACTGCGCCCCGCGAGCGAGCGGTACGATCGCTTCGACATAGCCTTCGGCCACGTCGAAGTCGCCGGAGTATGGCGAGTTGTTGCCCGTGAAATAGCCGCCTGCGGTCGCGATCGGATCCGCGGTGACGACTTCCTCTTCTTTGCGATAATCGACGCCCGTTGCGACGGCGATCGGGCCGGCCCAGGTGGAGAAGAGCTTGCCGTTCAGGTTCGCACCGAACGTCGTTTGCTCGTACACCACTTCCGCGTACGGATTGCCCTGGATGTAGTCGGTCGCTTCCTTCGATGGGCTGCCTTCGCCAAAGAGATTGAGCGGCACGCAGCCGGCAGCGGCGGGATCGAAGCGAGGATGACCGGGAATCGTCGCCGCGCAAACGATATTGCCGTTGTCGTCGCGAACGGCATCCACCGCAAACGCCAGATTGGCGCGGATCGGGTTGTTGCGAGATTTGTAGGTGTAGTCGTTGCGTCCGTAGGAGACGTGCGCATCCCAATCCCAGTCGGTTGCGAACGAACCTTCGAGGCCCGCCGAGAAGCGGGGCGACTTGTTTTCGATCTTGTATTTGTTGTTGCCAAGATCGTTCCCCTGACGCGTCATTCTGAAGCCGCCGACGCCTTCCGCGACCATCGCTTCGCTGACCTCGGTGGGCAGGAAGGCGTTTTCGGCTCGAATGAATAGTTGTGTAGCGGTCAGGCGCGGCTGAGCCGCGCTCAGAAATCCGTAGGATTGCGAGTAGCCGGCAGTGACATAGCCGTGCAGCGTGTCGCTGAAGTCATAGCCGTAACGCGCATAGGCTGAAGCTCGTTCGACGCCGGGCACCAATGAGACGCCCTTGGTAATGGACTCGCCTTCGCCCCCGATCATGGTGCTGGAGGTGGCGCCGGGGCCGAGCGGATAGCCGTATTGGAATGGACGAATCGAGCCGTCGGGGTCGAACGTATAGCCGGTCAAGGAGAAAGGTACGTTCGCGGTGTTGGTCTCGTTTCGGCCTACGTTGATGACGCCGCCGACGCCGAGCGCGGTATGGACGTTATTGCCCCAGGTAAGCGACGGCGTTCCCGGTGTCGCGACGATCATCGTTTCGCGACGGCCCCAGTCGCGAGCGTAGATGTCTTTCACGTCTTCCTGGTCGACCCAGTCGGCGCTGAAGACGAAGTGCCCGCGGCCATCCTGCGAGTTCCAGCCGCCGAGCACGCCGACGCGCTTTTGCTCCGCATCGCCTTCCTCCGAGATACCGCTCTGAGCGCGCACGCGGACGCCGTCGAATTCGCGGCGCAGCAGAATGTTTACGACACCGGAAACGGCGTCCGAGCCGTACTGCGCCGATGCGCCGCCCGTGACGACTTCGACGCGCTCGATCATCAAGGTCGGAATCAGATTGAGATCGGTCGTGGTCGGCACGGACAGATTGCTCGCCGGAGCGAACGGCACGATGCGCGAGCTGTCGACGAGGACGAGCGTGCGCTGTCCGCCGAGGCCGCGCAGATCCGCGGTCCATTGACCCGGGCTCGCGGTGTTCACGGCGTTCGAGTTCGGATTGCGCGTTCCCTTGACCATGCCGGTCTGCTCGAGGATCTCGCCAAGGCCGGTGGCGCCCTGCGTATCGATGACGACGGAGCTGATGACGTTCGTCGGGGTCGGCGCCTCGTAGCCGTCACGCGCTACGCGCGAACCGGTCACTTTGATTTCCTCGAGCTCCGCAACGCCCGTCGGCGTGTCCTGTGCAAGGGCGGCCGTTGCGCTCAAGTCGAGCGTGAGTGCGGTCGCCGCGAGCAGCGCTCCACGAAATGGCGTAGCCTGTTTCG
>JAAYXG010000511.1 GCA_012516015.1 Lysobacteraceae bacterium
GAGAGCGTTGCCGGTCTGACGCAGGATGCTCAAGCGATGCTCCGGTTCGCCCGCGCTCGGCCATTGCGTCGTGAGGATGCGCAAGTCGTCGCCGCGCTCGTCCATGTAATAGGACGGATTCATCCAGCCGATATACCCTGCGACCGTGCCGCTCGCGGCGTAGGCGATGCCGTCATCGGCAAGCGAGAACTTGTGCAGTACGGTCGCGACGCGGGAAGGGTCGGTGCGCGAGCGCGCGCCGCCGATATAGATACTGGATCGCGACACATAGACGCCGCTCACGTTCGTACTGAGGCACGTCGAGTCGGCGATGCGCCGCTGTCTCAGGTCGATCGCCGTCATGACGAGCAGATGGTCGTATGCATGGAACGGCTGGAGCTCGCCGTCCACGACGCAATCCGACGCGCGCACGAGCGGCTGCTCATCGGTGCCGTCGATGCGGTAGTGGGGCAGGAGCGAGTCGCCGCCGGCTTCACGAATGCGCTGCTCGTTCGCTTGCTGCTGCTCCGGCGTGCTCGCCGGCAGGTCGATCTCGACCCAGGGGCGAAAGCTCGTCACGATGTACAGCATATCGCCGATCTTGCGGCTCGTACGCAGCCAGCCGTCGAGCTCCAATTTCCAGGTTTGTCGCACGTTGTACGGATCGCTGACGTCGAGGACTTGGATTCTGGAGATGTCGCTCCACGGCGTATCGGTTCGGCGAAAGAGTGGCGCCTCGTCGATCAGCGCCCAGATTCGAGTCTCGTGACTCACGGCTGCCATCAGCTCAGCCTCGCCGGTTTCGGCTTCGAGCAAGTAGATCAGCGGCAGCTCGCTCTGAGCGCCCTCGAGCGTGAACGTCGAAACAGGCTGCGTGGTCGCATTTGCGGAATCCGTTCGAACGATCGACAGGACGTTGCGCGCCATCCGCGGCTGCCCCTCGGCGGACGTGGCCTCGGTCGGCTCGGGATGCACGATGAACAAATGCGTTCCGTCGTACGTGACCAGGTCAGCCTCGTCGACGTCGTCCACCTGTTGAGTGGTTCGCGAATACGACGGAGGTCCGGCCTCGCCGAACGACAGGACCGCGTCGGCAAAAGTGAAGTCGTAGTAAGGATCGGAGGCGGGCAGGCGCAGCCCGTTGCGCAGGGCGAGGAGCAGCTCTTCTTCATCGACGGGGGCGCGAAGGCTCTCGCTCGTATCCGGGATCCGCAACTGCGAATAGTCCAAGACGGCGGAAGGCGCGGGCGGGTCCTTGGAGGCACCTTCCTGAGCGCCGCTCGAACCGCTGCTGCAGGCAACGAATGCGCCGCACGCTGCCAGGACTAGCGCGACTTTCCCTCGACTCCGCATTCGATGCTCCTTTTCCCCTTGATAAGGAATGGTTCCCCGATCGATGCTGCGACCGTCATGATAGCCGCAAGTGCCGGCACGTCTGTAGCCACTTTGTAGTTCATACGCGGATGCGCGAGCCGATCCTGCCCAAGGCCCGAATCCCACGCCGCAGCTCCGCGCCGAACACATTCGAGTTACAAATCGCAACCGAACCTTGACAGAAGCACCTGGCGCATCTGGGATAATCGAGGCTCCATGCGCCCTCTCGTAACCCTGTTTCTGGCCGCGCTGCTTGCGAGCGTTGGGCAAGCGGCGACCGCTCAGTCGAGCTGCCGAGCGCCGTCGGCCGATTGCGTGATCGTGGGCAAGTTGGACATCAACCTCGGTATCGGCTACGGGGAGCGGTCGAACCCGATCGTCGACAACTCCGACATTCCGCTCGTTCTGCTGCCGCAGATCAGCTACTACGGCGAGCGCTTCTTTCTCGAGAACCTCGAATTCGGTTTCACGCTGCACGAGGGTCCCGTGCACACGTTCAATGTGATCGCGGCACCGGGGTACGATCGTGTCTTCTTCTTTCGCGACGACTTGCAGAATATTTTCGTTTCCGGCTCGACGCTCGCATTCAACGTGTTGCCCTCCGAGAGGGATGCCGTCGTAGAGCAAGGCGGTGAGCCTGGCCGCGAGTTCGTCATTCGGGATCGGCGCACAACCTACTTGGCCGGGCCCGAGTGGCTGTTCCGATTCGGCGACATCATCGGTCAAGTCGGTGCCCTCCGCGAAGTGACCGGCGAGCACGACGGGCACGAGGTCCGCGCCGCGGTCGCCACGCCTGTCGTACAATCCACGAGTTCTCTCGTCGTCAGTGCGGGTGTGACGTGGAAGAGCCGCGAGCTCGTCAAGTATTACTACGGGGTCGACGATCTGTATGAGCCGGGCGCAGCGCTCAATCCGTTCATCAAGCTCGGGTTCTCGCGCCCGCTATCCGAGCGCTGGACGCTCGGTGCCCACGTGCACTACGAGCTCCTGGACGACGATATCGCCGATAGCCCGATTCTGGCGGAGGACAGCGTTACGACC
>JAAYXG010000512.1 GCA_012516015.1 Lysobacteraceae bacterium
CCGTCGGCGCCTTCATTCTCATCGCGGTGTGGATGGCGCGCTGGATCGAGCGACGGCTCATGGCGATGCAGGGCCTCGCGCTCAGCATGCGCATCGGCATCGCGAAGTTCGCGCAGACGTTCCTCATCGCGCTCTCGATTCTGCTCGGACTGAACGCGACCGGCCTCGATCTCACGACCCTGAACGTGCTGACCGGCGCGATCGGCGTGGGCTTGGGCTTCGGCCTGCAGGCCATCGTCGCGAACTTCATCGCGGGCTTCGTGCTGCTCATGGATCGCTCGATCAAGCCGGGCGACGTGATCAGCTTTACGGGCACGACGGGCACGAGCACCGAGGGCTTCGGCTGGGTACAGGAGCTGCGCGGCCGCTACGTCGTGATCCGCGATCGCGACGGCGTCGAGACGCTGGTCCCGAACCATAACTTGATCACGAATCAGGTGATCAACTGGAGCTACACCGATCCGCGGGTCCGTTTGAAGCTACCGGTGCGCGTGAGCTACAAGGACGACCCTGAAGAAGCGCTGGCCATCCTCCTCGAAGCGGCCGAGAACCACAAACGCATCTTGCGCGATCCGCCGCCCGTCTCGCGGCTCATCGGGTTCAACGAATACGGTTTCGACCTGGAGCTGAGGTTCTGGATCGCCGATCCGCAAGAAGGCGTCAACAACGTGCGCTCCGACGTCAATCGCACCATTTGGCGCCTCTTCAAGGAGCGTGGCATCACCATCCCGATCGCGCAGCGCGAAGTGCTGTTCGAGATGAAGCCGGTGAGCGGCGGACAGCGGACGGCGGACGGCGATGATGCCGTCGCGCGCGACGTGTAGGCTGGTTGACAGTTGACGGTTGACAGTTGACAGCCAGACGAAAAGAGAGCGCTTTCTGACCGTCAACCGTCAACTGTCAACCGTCAACCATCTCGCGCTTAACATCGTGAAGAACTCGCTCTCACCGCTACCGCCAGACGACGCTCTCACGTTCAGATTCATTCGCTCCGGCGGTCCCGGCGGTCAGAACGTCAACAAGGTCTCGAGTGCGGTACAGCTTCGCTGCGATCTCAAGCAATGGCCGGCGCTGCCCGAACGCGTGCGCGAACGGCTCCGCAGGCTCGCCGGCCGGCGATTGAGCGACGATGACGTCATCGTCATCACCGCACAGCGCTTTCGCACGCAAGAACAGAACAAGCGCGATGCGCTCGAGCGACTGGAGGCGCTGATCGCCGCAGCGCGCATCGAGCCGAAAGTTCGCAAGGCAACTCGCCCGACGCGCGCCTCCAAGGAAAGGCGCTTGCAAAGCAAGCTGCAGCGATCGCAGATCAAGCGCGCGCGGAGCCGGGTGGATCGGTTCGATTGATCGGCTTCGACGGGAGCGTGGCGCGTGACGGTAAGAAGGAGGCGCCTGGCCATCTGCTAGCTCTTGCTCGGGAAGAGACTGCTAAAGCGCAATCGCGATGCCCAATCGCAACTGCGCATCCAACTTCCGGTCGAAGTCGAGCAGGCTTTCGCCGTAGCCGCCGAAGTACTGGAGCATCAACCAGCCCGTGAGATCTCCGCCGCTCAGCTTCGAGAGCGGATACGACGCGCTCAGCTCGAGACTGCCATAGTTGCTGCGCGTGCCCTTGCGCAGAGTCGCACTGAAATCCAAGCCGCCTTTGCTGCCGACGCCGAACACCCAGTCGACGTAACCCCGGTAGTGACTGATCGTCGGGTTCTCGTCGTCGGAGATGTAGTTGTGAACGAGCGGTGCGGCGTAGGCGCGAAGGCCGTCCGGATCGCCGAAGGTCAAGACCGGGCGCACGTAGAGCATGTTGAAACTGCGCGAGTCCTCTCCCTCCTTGCCGTTCGACTCGTGCCCCGCGCCCGCCTCGACGCCAAGGCGCAGCCGCCCGTCGAAGAAGCGGTGCAGATCGTAGTCGGCGAAAAAGAGCCTGGGCCGATAGCTCGAGTCGCGAAACGGCTTGGATAGGTCGTTGAGATCCCACAGGGACGTCTGCGAGTACGCAAGAAAGATGTCGTCGATCCAGGAAAGGCGCTCCGCAAGCCTCCCGCGACCGTCAAAGAGCTGATAGCGAAGACTGATCTGGAACTTCGCGTTCAGGCCGCCATCGCCGCCCACCAGAAAATAGACGGGCTCGTAGACGGAGACTGCGAGTGGCGGCGGCTTGTCGATCAGCGCGGAGCGCGGTATCGACCGACCCGCTTCCTCGGGACCCTCCTCCTCGATCTCCACCGCCGTCGCGTCCGCTTGAAGCAGCCCCGTGTCGGGCTGCGCGACGGGCTCGATCTGGATGAGAAGCGGATTCGCACCGAGCCCCGTCGAAGTGAGCGTCGCTACGCCCTCGGCTTCGGCTGGCACCTGCCCCTTCAGCGAAACTTTCAGGAATGTCCGAGGCTGAAGCGTCAGCGTACCGCTTTGCTCAGGTACGAACGGCACGATGCTGATGCCGTGCTGCGTCTCGAGCCTGATGTGCAACGGCGCGGAAATCTCGACGATTTCGGGCGCGGCCCCGTCGTTGACGATCACGAGCTCGAGCATGATCGACTCGCCCGCCGTCACCTGCGGCTGCGCGATCGTGAGCTTGATGTCGGCCTGCGCGGACACGGACGCTAGCCCCAGGATCACCGCGAACAGAATGCGCGCGGGTAGCATGGTCACGTCCATACGTCGTCGTCTCCACTCCGCCCAAGGCGAGGCGGAAGAATAATGGTTATCGCTGCCCAAGGCGGCAGGATGAGAAAAGAAAGTGTGGGAGTAGTCAGCGCACGACTCGTGCGCGCCCGGATCCTCGCTTCCGCGAGGATGACTCATCGCGGGACTCGCGGCGCGAGTCAGCGCGACTCGTGTCGCCTGGATCCTCGCTTCCGCGAGGATGACTCACCTGATGATGCGCACGCGCATCATCGGTGAGTCACTTGCAGGATGCTGTTGCGGATTTGCTCGTGCAGCACGAGCTGTGCGTCGTCGGCGACGGCGGGCAGCATATCGGTAAACGTGAGGCGGCCCTCCGCATTCACCCCGAGGACGTTGCGAGCGCGAAGCAGATCGAGGAAGTTCTTGAAGAGCGATTTGTCGAAGAACTCGGGCGAATTGAGCTCGTAGAGCATCGACATCCGCTGCGCCATGAGCTGACACTGCGATTCGAGCACGTCCTGGCTGATGCGGCCGCTCCCGGATTTGAGCAGCACCGCGATGACGAGATAGTAGCGCTCGATGATCTGCACCGTCACCTGCGCCAGGACCGAGAGCTGCACGGCTTCCGTCGAGCCGGTTGGAGGCCGACGCCAAAGTCCGCCGTTCTCCATCGACTCCAGCAGCCCGTGATTCGCGAGATCGTCCAAGGTTTCGATCACGCGGGCCGCGATCTCCTCGTCGCTCCAACGTAGAAAGAGCTCATCGCGCACGTACGGATAGATGCGCCACATGAGACGCTGGATGTCTTCAGTACGCATCGTCCGATTGTTCAGGAAGCAGCACGCGATCAGCGAGGGGATCGCAATCAAGTGCAGGACGTTGTTGCGGAAATATGTCATCAAGATCGAGTTCTCTTCCGTCATCGTCAGCACGTCGCCGAGCGGATGCTTGATGCGCTGAATCACGTTCATACGCTCGCCGTATCGCACCATCGAGGCGCCGTCCGCGTCCGTGACCCACACGGAAGGAGAATACGGATCCTGCCGCAGCAACGAGGCATACAGCTCCATCTGACGCACGAGATCGCTTTCGAGCATGGATTGCTTCGGTGTCGCGAGCAGCACGAGCGCGAGCAGATTGATCGGCGTCACGCATGCCGCGCTGTTGATGTTCGTCATGATGCGCGTCGCGAGCTCGTTGACGGCGCTCGACAGCCAGGGCGGACGTTCTTCCCGCCCTGGCGGCGAGCCGGGCGCGTAGCGCTCGAGGATCTCGTCGAGGGCGATCGGCTCGCCGAAGCTCACGTGAACTTTCCCGTAGTGCTGACGCAGCGCGGGCAGCGCACGCAGCAACCCGAAGATAGACTCCTTCTGCTTCGGCTTGCCGGACAGCTCGCCGATGTAGGTTTTGCCTTCGACGAGCTTTTCGTAACCGAAGTACACGGGCAAGAAGACGATCGGCCGCCGCGGATCGCGAAAGTAGCTGCGCAGCGTCATCGACAGCATGCCCGTCTTCGGCTGCAGCAGCCTGCCCGTGCGGCTGCGCCCGCCCTCGATGAAGTATTCGATGGAATGTCCGCGGGCCATCATCAGCCCGAGATACTTCATGAACACCATCGTGTAGAGCGTGTTGCCCCGGAAGCTGCGGCGCAGGTAGAAGGCGCCGCCCTTGCGCAGAAACCGCCCGATCACGGGCATGTTCAGGTTGATTCCCGCGGCAATGTGCGGAATGGCGTATCCCTTGTAGTAGATCGCATAGGAGAGCAACAGATAGTCCATGTGGCTGCGGTGACACGGCACATAGATGACCTCGTTGCCCTCGACGATCTTCTGCAACTGCTCGACGTGATGCAGCTCGACGCCGTCGTAGAGCCTGTTCCAGAACCACGTCAGCACGCGCGCCATGATCGTGACGAAGATGTGCGAGTAGTTCGCCGCGATCTCAGTTGCGTAGCCTTGCGCAATCTTGAGCGCTTCGCGACGGCTGATCTGCTTTGCGCGCATCTCGTCTGCCATGGCGCGACGCACGGAAGCGGCGCGCAGCACCTGCGTGACGATCGTGCGCCGATGCGAAAGGTCGGGGCCGATCGCCGCGGCACGTTGACGAGCTACGGCCGTCCGCAGCGTGCGCGTGAGTCGTCGTACCGCGCGGGAGGCATCGGCGCCGTCTGCCATCGCAGAGCGCAGCGAGATCGGATCGCCGAATTGCACGAACAAGTTACGGCCGTTCACGAGCACGGACAGAAAGCGGCGGAACCGGCCGGCGCGTTCCCAATTCTCGGCGAGCAACACGCGCAGCCACGATCCCTCTTTGTCAGGCGCCCTGCCCCACAGCACGTTGATCGGGACGAGATCCACGTCGAGGGTCGGATCGGCGACCGCGGCCGCTACGAGCTGACGTATGGGCGCAGAGATGCGATGGTCGACGCGGTCGCCCCAGAAGCCGGCTCGCCGTTCGAGGAAGAGCACCGAGCGAGGCGGCAGCGGCCGGCGCAGCGACTGCATGGGAGCGGGAAGACGATGTTCGGCACACGCGCGCTCGAGCGCGATCACGTCCGCGACGGCGACTCTGCCGAGCACATAGCAAATCGGCCGCTCCGGCTGCGCGAAACGGCGCTGCACGTCGTCCGGCACGACGAGAGGACGCGCCCACCAAGACAGCGGGCCGCGGAGCGCTTGCAGCCAGATCCGATCGAATCGGTCGAGATCCGCCATGGATGTTTCGGCGCCGCCCGCGTAAACGCGTTAGCGGCTCTCGCTGGCCTCGAGCGCGTCGTTCAACTGCTCCATGCGCTGCTTGGTTGCGTCCTCAACGTCCCGCGCCTTGTCGATCGTGCTGGTCATGTCGCCGAAGGCGCTCTCCTCGATGGGCATGGGTTCCGCACGCGACGCCTCCTCCGAGCTGCCGCACGCCGAGACCAGCAGACCGACAGAGACGACCATCGCCGCTGAAATTATCGTTTTCATCATGAACCCCGAAATCTGCCGCGTGTAGGCGAATGATAGCGGATAGCCGCCCGGAGGTCGGGTCGGGGTCGGAGACGAGTAACGGGCTCCCGTCTGGCCGTCAACTGTCAACGGTCAACCGTCAACCTGCCCAGGAAGTGATCGAACAGCTCGCAGATCTGCTCGATGTCCGCCGTGAGGCGATGATCGGAGTCGAGCACGTGGAGCTCACACTTGTATTCGCGCGCGAAGCGAATCGCGTTCTCGACCGGAACGATGTCGTCATTCCAGCCATGCACGATCGCGATTGGGCATTCGGCGGGTACCGGCGTGTATTGTTCGTAGCCGCGCATGAAGAATGCAGGCGCGAGGAGGAACATGCCGCGAACGGGCACGTGCGCCGAGACCGCCGCCGAGACGTGCCCGCCCATGCTCGAACCGACGAGGACGAGATCGCCCGTGATCGTCCCGCAAAACGCCAGGAGCTTCTGCACTCGCGCGAGCGGATCGTCCATCCCGCGATAGTCGACCGACTCGACGGCGAGCCCGCGACGACGAGCGACCTGCGCCATCGCGGTAATTTTCGCGCCCCAGGGTTCGCTGTCTTTGCCGTGGGAGAAGATAACGGTAGTCATTTTCTAGTTGACGGTTGACGGTTGACGGCCAGAGAAGGGCCAAGAGCGCGAGAATTCGCGCTTCCGATCCGGCTGTCAACCGTCAACTGTCAACCGTCAACCTTGTTTGGGTCCTGAACCAACGCGGCGAAGTCGAATGCATTCGGATCGGCCAAATGCGATGGCACGACATTGCATATGCTGGAGAACAGTGTCTCGATGCGGCCGGGGTATTGTTGCTCCCATTCGCGTAGCATCTTCTTGATCTCGGCGCGCTGCATGTTCTCCTGCGAGCCGCAGAGCGTGCAGGGAATCAGCGGGAAGTCGCGCGCACGCGCATAGCGGGCGATGTCGCGCTCCGAAACATACGCGAGCGGTCGGATGACGATGTGCCGGCCGTCTTCCGAGCGCAGCTTCGGCGGCATCGCTTTGAGCTTGCCGCCGAAGAACATGTTCAAGAACAGCGTCTCGACGATGTCGTCGCGATGATGACCGAGCGCGACCTTCGTGATGCCGTTCTCGGCGGCATAGCGATACAGCGCGCCGCGGCGCAGGCGCGAGCATAGGCCGCACATCGTCTTGCCCTCGGGGATCACGCGTTTGACGACGCTGTAAGTGTCTTGCTCGATGATGTGAAACGGCACGCCGAGTGCCGTTAGATAATCCGGCAGCACGTGCTCGGGAAATCCCGGCTGCTTCTGATCCAAGTTCACCGCGATCAACTCGAAGCGCACGGGCGCGCTTCGCTGCAGCGAGAGCAGGATATCGAGCAGCGTGTACGAATCCTTACCGCCCGACAAACACACCATCACCCGATCGCCCTCCCCGATCATCCCGAAGTCTTCGATCGCTTTGCCGACGAGCCCGCGCAAGCGGGCCTGCAAGCGCTTGAAGTTGTTGGAGGGAGAGAGGACGGCGGACATGACTGCGGGCGTGGGGCTCGGGGCCTGGGGCTTGGGTAAGAAGCGGAATCGCGGATTCTAACCTTCCTCCATCCAAGATGTACGAGCCGCTCTCTCTCGCAGAGGCGCGAAAACAGAGATCAGTCCGTTCCGTGTTTGGCCCGAGCCCCAGGCCCCGAACCCGCCCCCTACTCCTCGAGATACTTCGCTTCCGCGTACCTCAGCCATGCGGCGGCCGTGAGCGGCCTGCCGGTGGCGTTCTGGATGAGCTCGGGCGTGCTGAGGCGTGCGCCGTGGCTGTGGATGTTCTGACGCAGCCATTCGAACAAACCCGCGAAGTACCCGGCTGCAATCTCCTCGTCGAGCTCCGGGCGCTCGCTGCGCAAGGTCTCGTAGAGCTGGCCCGCGATCACCGCACCGATCGAGTACGAGGGAAAGTAACCGAACGAGCCGGTAGCCCAGTGCACGTCTTGCAAGCAACCCTCGGCGTCGTTCGACGGACGCACGCCCAATCTGTCGTGTATGCGTTCATTCCACGCCTCCGGCACGTCCTGCACCTTGAGCGTGCCGTCGAGGATTTCCTTCTCGAGCTCATACCGAAGCATGATGTGCACCGTATACGTCACCTCGTCCGCATCGACCCGTATCAGACTGCGGCGGACGCGCGTGAGCAGCCGATAGAGATTCTCGACTTCCCATTCCGGCCCGGACACACCGCCGATCCTCTCGAGCAGCGGACGCAAGTACTTCAGGAACGGGCGATTGCGACAGATCAGCATCTCGAGCAGCAGCGACTGGCTCTCGTGAACGGCCATGCCGCGATCACGTCCGACCGGTTGACCGCGCCACGCTTCGGGCAACCCCACTTCGTACATGGCGTGGCCCATCTCGTGCAGCACGCCCATGAGCCCGCTCAATGGCTCGTTGGGAATGAAGCGCGTCGTGATGCGAATGTCGCCCGGCGCGCCGCCCGTGAACGGATGCTCGCTCTCGTCCAGCCGTCCGCGATCGAACGGAAAGCCGATCGCTTTCATCACTTCCACGGCGAGCTGGCGCTGCTTAGAGGGAGGTATGCGTCCCGCGAGCTCGAGCGGCGCACGCGCGGCTTGCAGATCGATCACCTCCTGGATGAACCCGGGTAAGCGCATTCCGAGCGTCGTGAAGATGCCGTCGATTTCCTTCGTCGTGAGCCCGGGGCTGAACTCATCGATGAGGGCATCATAGGGGCTCAAATCGAGCGCTTTGCCGATGAGCGCGGCCTTGTCGCGCGTCAGATTGACGACCTCCTCGAAATGCGGAGCGAACACGCTGAAGTCGCTCTTCTGCTTCGCATCGAGCCAGCGCATTTCCGCACGTGAGATCGCCTTCGCCAGACGTGAGACGAGATTTTGAGGGGTTACCATCGCGAGCTCTCGCTCGCGCCGCATCTCGCGCAGATTCGCGAGCTGCCACTCCTCCAAGCCCTGCGCGTTCGCCTCGGCACGATCCAGCAAGCGCGAAACGCGCGGCGAGCTCACGAGCGCATGGCACTGCGTCTCGAGCGCCGCGAGCTGCTCGCCGCGAAGCTCCGAGCTTCCGCGCGGCATCATCACGGCGGAATCCCACCGCAGCACGGAAGCCGCGGTGCGAAACGCATGCAAGCGTCTGAATTCCTGCTCGAGTTGTTGATACGGGGTCAGCGCCATTTCGTGGCTGTGCTCGCAAATCGCTGGGGCCATTCTACCGACGGATCGCCGGGAACCCGGCTGCGGGCCGCGAGCTCGCCTGTACTCCGACCAGGAGGAAGAAAAAATCTATCTACAATCAGCTACTTACGGACACCGCCCGCGCGTAGGAACCTTCTCGTATTGTGCGTGTCGAAAGCTGTGTCCTCCTGCGAGCGCATTCCTAGCGGATGCGAGTGACGAGCCGGCGAAGATTCCCCATCTTCGCCGGCTTTTCTTTTTCGAGCCTCCCTCTTCTCAAACGCGCGGACGGGTGGCTGCCGCCGAGACGCGCTCGGGCGCGGTGCGCAGCGAATCGATCAATCTCGAAATGTATTCGGGCGACTTCGTGTTGCGCGCGACAAACGCATACACGACGGGCACGAGGTAGAGCGTGAGCAACATCGAGAAGGTCACGCCGTAGACGACGACCGCGCCGATCGCTTGACGGCTTTCTGCACCGGCGCCGGTCGCGATCAAGAGCGGTACCGCACCGAACGCCGTACAGAGACTCGTCATCAGCACCGGCCGCAAACGAATTGTCGCGGCTTGCACGATCGCTTCTCTGAACTCGACGCCGCGATCGCGCAATTGATTCGCGAACTCGACGATCAAGATGCCGTTCTTCGCGGCCAGGCCGATCAGCATGATGCAGCCGATTTGGCTGAAGATGTTGATCGAGCCGTCGGAGAAATAAAGTCCGAGCAGCGCGCCGGCCACGGCGAGCGGCACGGTCATCATGATGATGATCGGATGGCGGAAGCTTTCGAATTGCGCCGCGAGCACGAGGAACACGATCACGAGCGCGAGCACGAAGGTCACGTAGAGCGCGCCGCCCGAGCGCTTGTACTCGCGCGACTCGCCGTCGTAGTTGATCTGCGCGTGCGACGGCAGCTCGCTGCGCACCAGCTCCTCGAAATACTCGAGCGCTTCGCCGAGCGAATAGCCGGCATTCAGATGCGCCGAGATCGTGACGGAGCGCAGCCGGTCGAAGCGCTTCAGCTCGCGGGCACCGGCGGTCTCGGAGACCGTGACCAGATTCGATAGCGGCACGAGCGCGTTCGACGTCGCCGAGCGCACGTAGATATTGTTCAAGTCGTTCGGCGAAGCCCGATCCTCCTCGCGCGACTGCAAGATCACGTTGTACTCCTCGCCCCGATCGAGGAACGTGGTGACGACGCGCGAGCCCATCATCGTTTCGAGCGTACGCCCGACCGCCGTCAGCGAAACGCCCAGGTCGGCGGCTCGATCGCGGTCGATCGCGACGTTGAGCTGCGGTTTGCGGGGGTGGTAGTCCGAATCGATATTCGTGAGACCCGGATTGTCGACGGCTTTGGCGACCAGAATATCGCGCCACGCTGCGAGCTCGTCGTAGTCGCCCCCGCCGAGCACGATCTGCACCGGCGCGCCGCCACGGATACCGAGTCCTCGCGGCGTGCCGACGACGATTCGCACCGGCAGATCCGCAAATCGCGCACGTAGCCGAGCGGCGATCTCCTGGGCGGTTTCGTCGCGCTCATCCCAATGATTCAACACGAGGAGGATGCGCCCGATATTGACGTCTCCGCCGCCGCCAAACGCACCCACGCGCGTTTGCGCGCCCTTCACGGTGCCGCGCTCGACTTCCTCCATCGCGATCGCCTCAGCCTGGCGCAAATACTCATCCACATACTGCAGGCTCGATCCTTCCGGCGCCATGACTGCAATCCACACGCGCTGACGATCCTCGGCAGGCGAGTATTCGGATGGAAGCACGGAGAAGAGCGCGACCGCGAGCGCGACCGTCGCGGCCCCGGCGCCGAGCACGATCGCCGGCGCTGCAAGCGCCGCGCGTACGGAACGCTCGTAC
>JAAYXG010000513.1 GCA_012516015.1 Lysobacteraceae bacterium
GCTGGGCGTGGCGTTGAGGTGACGGGTGACGGCTACATTCTCTTGCAACGAAGCGTCAGTCGCCGAAAACGCTTCCCCGCTTCGCGGCGGAGCGCGTCACTTCAACGCGGCGTTGTAGAGCGGGAGGACTCTCGGCACATTCGCTTCCAGATCCCGGATGCGCGATGCGCTCGAAGGATGCGTGCTCAGGAACTCCGGGGGACCGCCTCCGCCTAGCTTGCCCATCTTCTGCCACAAGGTGATCGCAGCATTCGGGTCGAAGCCGGCCCGCGCCATCAGCTCGAGTCCGATGCGGTCGGCCTCTGCCTCCTGCTCGCGACTGTGCGGCAGCGTAAACGTCACGGCGGAGACTTGACTTGCGATCGACATCACGCTGTCGCTCGCACCCGTCGCGACCGCTACGCCCGTCAACGCCAATTGCTCCGCGTAAGCGCGCGAAATGCGTTCTCTCGAATGCTCGCGCAGCGCATGCGCAATCTCGTGCCCGATGACGGCGGCAAGCTCCGCATCGGTCGCATCGAGCGCCTCGATGAGACCCGTATAAACCATGATCTTGCCGCCGGGCATGCAGTACGCGTTGACGTCTTCGGATGTCTGCACGTTGATTTCCCATTTCCACTGCGTGGCATCCGGTCGAAAGACGGCCGTATGGGGAATGAGCTGCTGCGCGATCCGCTGCACGCGTCGATAGTGCTCCGGATTCGCGTTGAGCGCCTTCTGACTGCGAGCCTTGTTCAGCTCCTGCTGATAAGCCTCCTGAGCGCCTTTTTCGACTTGCTCCTCGGAGACGAGCATGAGCTGCTTGCGCTCTACGCCGACCGCACCGGGCTGAGTCGTTTGCACCGTTTGACAGGCAGTACCCGTGAACGCGAGCGCGACTATTAGAAGAAGGCGGCGAATGAACATGACCAACGTCTCGTTGAAGAACAGCAATTGGAACGTCGACTCCCTACCGGAGTTCCTCTGGCGACGGTGGCGCGCCGCTAGGGCGTCGCGTCTTCGGACGCCTTCTCCTCCGGACTGCCCGCCGTGAGATATCGTCCGAGCCGCGCCACCTGACCGCCGAGCACCTCATCGACGATCGGCGCCCAGTCGGCAAGCGGGCGATCGGCGAACCCGCCGACATTATAAGTAAACGTGATGCGCGAGCCGCCGCCGGCAGCCTCGATCTGCCACGTCATGCTGCCGTTGATGCCGAACTCTTGGAGCGGCCCTAGCGCTCCGCTCAATCTCAACGTCTTCGCGGGTTGAGCATAGACGACGCGGGCGTGTTCGATTCCCGCGTAAAGGCTCAGCTTCTCGCAGAAGCACCCCTGCACATACGGGTCCAAGCGCAAATTGTTGGCATCGCCGGAGTAGGTGTGGTCGGGATCCCACCACTTCGCAACGTCCGCGAGGGCAGCCCACACCACCGGCGGCGCAACATTGGGGGCTTCCACGACATGGCGAATGTTGAAACCATTCGCCGCAGCACTGAGTATCTCCGCCTGCGCCGAAGACGTCCCGGCGAGGGCGACCACGATCGCGAGAACCTTTTTGCGCATCTTTTCGTCCTTCTGGCGAGCGACGCCGAATGGTAGCCGGCGTCCGCCTGCCGCGCACGTTTACAGCGTCGCGCTTCGTGGACTTCCCGCAGCGGACGGTCGAGGCAGTGCGGTACGACTGGAACAGCCAATGGAGCAGCCATGATTCAGACGCGTGAGATCGCCTATCGAGATGAAGACATCCTGTGCAAAGGGTATCTGGCCTTCGACGCTTCGCGACCGGGCCGCCGTCCCGCCGTGCTCGTGAGCCATACGATAGCCGGCCGCGATGAGTTCGTGGAGAACAAGGCGCGTCGGATCGCCGAGCTAGGCTACGCGGGCTTTGCGTTGGATATGTATGGCGAGCGCCCATCGAACGCGACGCCCGAAGAGAACCGCGCTCTCATGAATTCGCTGCTGAACGATCGTGCGCGTCTCGCTCGAAGAATACGGGCCGCACTCTCGGCCGTGCGCACGCTCGAGGAAGTCGATCCGCAGAGAATTGCGGCGGTCGGCTACTGCTTCGGCGGGTTGTGCGTGCTCGATCTCGCGCGAAGCGGCGCGGACGTTCGCGGCGTCGTGAGCAC
>JAAYXG010000514.1 GCA_012516015.1 Lysobacteraceae bacterium
CGCCTGACACGCCGTTTCAATATCTGATCGCGATTCTCGCCTTCATCGTCGCGATCGGCGTTCTGGTCGCGGTACACGAATTCGGGCATTTCTGGGTGGCACGGCGGCTCGGCATGCGCGTGCTGCGCTTCTCGATCGGTTTCGGTAAGCCGATTTGGAGTCGAACGAGTCGCAAGGACGGGGTCGAATACGTGATTGCGTCGCTGCCCCTCGGCGGCTACGTGAAGTTGCTGGACGAGCGCGAAGGCAACGTTCCCGCCAGCGAGGCAGCGGGTGCGTTCAATCGCCAACCGGTGTGGAAGCGCATCGCCGTATTGCTCGCCGGACCCGCTTTCAACTTGGTGTTCGCAGTGCTCATGTATTGGGTACTGTTCGTCGCGGGCGTCCCCGCCCTGAAGCCTTTCATCGGCGAAGTCACGCCGGACTCGATCGCCGCCGAGGCAGGCCTGCAAAAGGGCGATCAGATCGTTGCGGTGGGCGGCGCGAACGTCGAAACGCTGGAAGCGGCGACCCTCGGTATCCTCGAAGATCTCGTCGATGACGGTACGATCGATGTGCGCGTGCGTGGCGCGGACGGTGCCGAGCGGGCGCTGCGCTTCGTCGCGGGCGATCGCGCTCGTGATCTCACCGAGCCCGAGAAACTGTTCCCTGGCCTCGGCTTCAAGATCGGCGCGCCGGACGTACCCGCCATCGTGGCGAGCGTCACCGACGGCAGCGCCGGGGCGCGCGCCGGCCTCGAGCCCGGCGATCGAATCGTCGGTTTCGATGGCGAGCCGATAGAGCATTTCGGACAGCTGCAGCGTCTCGTCATGCAGAAGCCGGATCAGCCGGCAACCCTGCAAATCGAGCGTCAGGGTCAACGGCTCGAGGTGCCGCTCACGCTGGATAGCGCGGAAGTCGACGGCAAGCGCGTCGGGCGCATCGGCGTATCCGCGGACCAGCAGGCGTTGTTCGCGCTGCAGAAATATGGGCCGTTTGCGGCGATCGGGCACGCGGCCGACAAGACTTGGAACATGTCGGTGTTCACGTTGCAGATCGTTGGACGCATATTGACCGGCGATGTGTCATTGAAAGCGATCTCGGGCCCGATCAGTATTGCCGAAACAACAGGATTCGCGGCCCGGCAAGGCTGGCGAACGTTCTTGAGCACGCTCGCCATCATCAGCATCAGCCTGGGGATCTTGAACCTGCTTCCGATCCCGATCCTGGACGGGGGCCAGGTCGTGTATCAACTTGCGGAACTGGTCAAGGGTCGGCCGGTCTCAGAACGTGCGCTGCTGCTCGGTCAACAGATCGGCATCGCGATGTTGCTGCTCATGATGACGGTCGCCTTTTATAACGATATTGCTCGGCATCTCAACTAGATAAACGAGTTCATGCACCTTCGATCCATCATCCACGCGACGCTCGCGCTTGCGGCCGTCGGCATCATCGATGCCCAAGACAGTCCTGCCCATGCACAAGCGCTCTCACAGCAAGACTTTGTGGTCGGCGACATACGCATCGAAGGCTTGCAGCGCATTTCCGAGGGCACGGTCTACAACTATCTGCCCGTGAACATCGGCGATCGCCTGGACGAGCGACGTATCGCCGAGGCTTTACGCGCCTTGTTCGCGACCGGCTTTTTCAGAGACGTCGAGCTGCGCCGCGATGGGGGAACGCTCGTCGTAGCGGTGCTCGAGCGGCCGTCGATCGAAAGCTTCGAGATCAAAGGCAACAAGGACATCAAGACGCCGGACTTGCAGCGCTCGATGCGCAACGTGGGACTCGCGCCGGGCAAGACGTTCGATCAATCGACGCTCGACGAAGTGCGCCAGTATTTGACCGATCAATATTTCGCGCGCGGCAAGTACGGCGTGCGCGTCGATACCCAAGTCGAGGAGGTACCCGGCAACAAGGTCAAGCTCACGATCGACATCAAGGAAGGCAAGCGTGCGCGTATTCGTCAGATCAATATCGCGGGCAACACCGCCTTCGACGACGAAGAGCTCCTGGATGTGTTCGAGCTCAGGACGCCGAATTGGCTGTCCTGGTACCGGCAGGACGATCGCTACGGTCGTGAAGCGTTGTCGGGCGATCTCGAGAAGCTGCGTTCCTACTACATGGACCGCGGCTACGCGAATTTCGCGGTGACGTCGACGCAGGTGGCGATCGCGCCG
>JAAYXG010000056.1 GCA_012516015.1 Lysobacteraceae bacterium
CGCGACGCGACGAGCCGCAAGGGGACGCTCGCCGCCGTGCTCGGCGACGTCGCGAGCGGCGAGACCGACATCCTCGTCGGCACGCAGATGCTGACGAAAGGGCACGATTTTCCGAACGTCACGCTCGTCGTCGTGCTGAACGCCGATCAGGGATTGTTCAGCACGGACTTCCGCGCGAGCGAGCGCTTGGCGCAAACGATCGTGCAAGTCGCGGGGCGAGCGGGCCGCGCGGAGCGACCCGGCGAAGTGCTGATCCAAACCGAATATCCGGATCACCCGCTCCTGGCGAAACTCTTGCAAGGCGGCTATGACGCCTTCGCCGCCGGCGCGATCGAAGAACGGGAGACGTCCCGCTGGCCGCCGTTCGTGCGGCTCGCGCTCTTGCGAGCCGAAGCGACGAGCCTGTCCGCACCGATGCGCTTCCTCGCGGCAGCGCTCGAAGCGGGGCGCCGTGAATCGGTTCGCGACGTCAAGTTGTTGGGACCGGCGCCCGCTACGATGGAGCGCCGTGCGGGCCGCCACCGCGCCCAATTGCTCGTGCACGCGCCATCCCACGCGCCGCTCCAGCGCTTCCTGCAGGCTTGGATCCCCGCGCTCGAAGCATTGCCGACGGCGAAGCGCGTGCGCTGGTCAATCGACGTGGATCCGATCGAGCTCTTTTGAAGAAAGGGCGTGGGGCTCGGGGCCTGGGGCGTGGGTCGGAGCTAGGAAGGCTGTGGGTTTCGTGCGAGTCCACATCCTTTCGTTCTGCCCGCGGATCACGAGTCACTAGCCTGCGCTGGGCTCGGGGCCTGGGGCTCGGGCCAAAACCAAAGCAGCTTCTACTCCTGCCCACGCCCCAAGCCCCGAGCCCCATGCCCTTGGTGCGGTACACTTACTGCTTTCTCCACCACCGCCAACTTTGTGAAATACCAAGTCGAACGACTCGTGCAGGCGGCGCTTGCCACCTTGCCGCCGGACATCCTGCCGGCCGATATCGAACCTGTGGTGTCGGTCGAGCGCACGCGCGATCCGGCGCACGGCGACTTCGCGACGAACGTCGCGCTACAACTCGCCAAGCCCGCGCGGCGCAACCCGCGACAGCTTGCGCAATCGATCGTCGACGCGCTCGCACCCAGCGATCTCGTCGACAAAGTCGAAATCGCCGGCCCGGGCTTCATCAATTTCCATCTGTCCGCACGGGCGTATCAGGAAGAGCTCGCGCGCATCTTCGATCTCGGCCCCGCCTACGGCTACAGCAAGCGATCGGCTGGCGTATCGACGGTCGTCGAGTTCGTATCCGCGAACCCGACCGGTCCGCTGCATGTCGGACACGGACGTCAGGCGGCGCTCGGCGATGCGCTGGCTGCACTGCTGCAAACGCAAGGTCATGACGTTACGCGCGAGTTCTACTACAACGACGCCGGGGTTCAGATCCACAACCTCGCGCTCTCCGTCCAAGCTCGCGCGCGAGGCTTGAAGCCCGGCGATGCCGGCTGGCCGGATGCCGCCTACAACGGCGAATACATTCAACACATCGCCGATGACTTTCTTGCGAAGAAGACCGTGCACGCGATGGACGGCGAGCCCGTCAAGGCGACCGGGAAAGTCGACGATCTCGAAGCGATTCGTAAGTTCGCGGTCGGTTACCTGCGGCACGAGCAAGATCTCGATCTACAGAAGTTCGGCGTTCGCTTCGACGTGTAGTACTTGGAGTCGAGCCTTTATACGGACGGCAAAGTCGAGCGTACGGTCAATGCGCTGATCGCGAGCGGCAAGACCTACGAGCGCGACGGCGCATTGTGGCTACGCACGACCGAGTACGGCGACGACAAGGATCGCGTCATGCGCAAGTCCGACGGCACCTATACGTACTTCGTGCCCGATGTCGCCTATCACGTCACGAAGTGGGAGCGCGGCTTTCGCAACGCCATCAACGTGCAAGGCAGCGACCATCACGGCACGATCGCACGCGTGCGCGCGGGGCTGCAGGCGCTCAACATCGGCATCCCGGAGGGATACCCGACCTACGTGCTACACAAGATGGTGCGTGTCATGCGCGGCGGAGAGGAAGTCAAGATCTCGAAGCGCGCCGGATCGTACGTAACAGTGCGCGATCTCATCGACTGGGTGGGACGCGATGCCGTGCGCTTCTTCCTCGTCTCGCGCAAACCGGACTCGGAATTCGTGTTCGACGTCGATCTCGCGCTCGCGCAG
>JAAYXG010000515.1 GCA_012516015.1 Lysobacteraceae bacterium
CGAATGCAGCTACAACTTCTTCGGCATCAAGGCGACCGGTCGCTGGTCCGGCGAGAGCGTGAGCGTCCCGACGATCGAATTCGAAGATGGAATTCCGGTTCGCAAGGCGGAGCGCTTCCGAGCGTACAGCTCACCTGCCGACAGCTTCAGAGATTACGCGGCGCTCATTCGCAACAATCCGCGATATGAGCGGGCGCTCGGGTGCGGTAGCGACGTCGCGAGCTTTGCGGCTGCGCTTCAAGAAGGCGGCTATGCCACCGATCCGAACTATGCGAAGAAGATCGTGTCGGTCGCACGCGAGTTGCGTGAGCTGACCACCAGCGCGCAGGTCAAGCGAGCATCGAACACCCGGTTCGAGGGAGAGCACTCATGAGAGATGCGCTTGGCGTTGGCTACAGCTTACGGTCGACAGACTATCGTCTAGAACAATGGAGCCTTGCTGCCCGCGAGGCGCGGAGCAACCATGGCTGATTTTCTCGGAACGAGCGTCTCGGGCCTGCTCGCCTTTCGGCGTGCGCTCGATGTGACGAGTCACAACATCTCCAACGTCAATACGCCGGGCTATAGCCGTCAGCGCGTCGAGCTCGGCACGCGGCCGCCGGAGCCTTATGGCAACGGCTGGGTGGGGCAGGGCGTCAGCGTCAATACCGTTCGCCGCATGTACGACGAGTTCATCGCCATGCAGGCACGCAGCACGTCGAGCAGCCTGGAGCGGCTCGATGTCTATGCGTCGAATGCCGAGCGGCTCAACAACATGTTCGGCGATTCGACGAACGGGCTCACGGCGACGCTGCAGAAGTTCGTGAATGCATTCCAAGGTGTCGCGAACTCGCCGGCATCGATTCCGGCTCGCCAGGTCCTGCTGAGCGAAGCGCAGACACTGCAACAACGCCTGCAGTACTTCCATTCGCGCCTGCAGGACATGGACAACGAGGTGAACTTCCGCCTGCGCAGCGAGGTGCAGGAGATCAATGCGCTCGCGCAAGGCATCGCGAAGATCAACGCGGACATCCAGACGGGCCTTGCTCGGACGGGCGGCCAACCGCCGAATGACCTACTGGATCAGCGCGACCGCCTGCTCGATGAGCTCGCGCAGAAGGTCGCGGTGAATGCCGTGAAGCAGGACGGCGGTGCGGTGAACGTGTTCATCGGCAACGGTCAGCCGCTCGTGCTCGGCTCGATCGCGAACGAGCTCTCGACCGTTCAGGATGCGTTCGACCCGACACGCTTGGGCATCTCGATGCGCACGCAGGGAGGGGCGATCGACATCACGCGCAACGTCACCGGCGGCGCGCTCGGCGGTCTGCTCGATTTTCGGCGCGAGCAGCTCGATCCGGCGCACAACGCGTTGGGCCGGATCAGTGTCGCGCTTGCGACGGTCGTGAACGGTCAGCACGTGCAAGGCATCGACTTGTCTGGCGATCCCGGAGGCGCCTTCTTCGCGATGGGCGGTGCGGAGACGCTCCCGAGCTCGTCCAACCAGGGAACCGGCTCGGTGAGCACAACGATCGCGGATGTCGAAGGCCTGACTCAGCGCGATTACATCCTCGAGCTCACGGGAAGCGGCTGGCAACTTCGCTATGCGGATACGGGTGCGACCGTACCCATGGCCGGTGACGGCAGTGCCGCGACGCCCTTCACGGCGGATGGTCTCGAGATCGAAGTCAGCGGCGCCGCGCAGGTCGGCGATGAATTCTTGATTCGCCCGACGAGAGCGGCGGTATCGGATCTGCAGGTCCTGATCACCGATCCTTCCGAAGTTGCCGCCGCGGCACCGATCCGCACGTCGGTGAACCCGGACAACACCGGAACAGGTGCGATCTCCGCCGGAGAGATCGCGAGCTTCGCCGACTTCACGATC
>JAAYXG010000516.1 GCA_012516015.1 Lysobacteraceae bacterium
GCCTGTTCCAGCAATGAGCGCCCGCCATCGAGTGAACAAAACTGTTTGGGAACTGCCGTACCACATGGCTTCGTCGTGAGCGCCCGTAGACGGCTGCCGTCTCCACCCGCGAGAATGAGCGCCCACACGTGTTGTGCTTTAGACATTCCGAGTTGACTCCTTGCTGCGACAGCGATGTTCTCGTTATCGGAAGACGCATCGCATCGAAAATGCAGGGCGTAAATACACGGCAGTGTCGATGAGTTCCCCGGCGAGACCCTCGGAACCGAACTGTGTACAGGTGCGTAGTTCGTGTACCCCTTGCGTCCGAACCGCAGGTTCCCTGTTCTCATTGATTGATTCGCACTCGATACGAGGAGCAGTTGGTTTCGGATGAATTCAGACGACGTATACGCTGGACGCGTACGACCGACGAGCGGCGTGCGGAGCACGCCTACGATCCAAGGTAGAGTTGGCTTTCGGCATTGGTTGCTGCTGTTCGCGGTGACGGTGAGCTGCGTCGCCGGCGCTGCCGTGTCGCGCACATCGGCTGAAGCCGACAAGCAGCCGGCCCGCTACCGGTTTGCACCGAGCACCGTGCTGGAAATGGCCCAGAAGCTTGCGGCACGCGACTACGCGGTCGCGCGGATTCCCGAGAGCTCGCCGCTGCGTCAACTGTCGTACGAGCAATATCGAATGATGCGCGTCAACGGCGAGAAGGCCGTGTGGCGCAACGAGCAGGTGCCGTTTCGCATGGAAGTTCTGCCGGCCGGCTTTCATTTCACCCTGCCGGTGCGCGTCTCGATCGTCGAAAGCGGCATGGCACGCGAGATCACGCCCGGCCCCGAAACGTTCCTCGTGGATCCCGCGATCGCGAAGCTCCTCGGCAATACGCCGATTCCCTTGTCGGGCATGCGACTGCAAACGCGCCTCAACTCGCGTTCCGCGTGGGATGAGTTCGTCTCCTTTCAAGGCGCATCCTATTTTCAAGCAGTCCCGAGAGATGCGAGCTATGGCCTCTCGGCACGGGGGCTCGCATTGCGCACGGCCCATCCGCAGGGCGAGGAATTCCCCGAATTCACGCATTTTTGGGTGGAGCGTCCGTCCGCGAATGCGTCGGGCATCGTCGTGCATGCCCTGCTCGACAGCCCATCCACGACAGGGGCTTATCGCTTTTCGATCACACCGGGCGCCGAAACGATCATGGACGTCGACCTGACGCTCTTTCCGCGTCAACCGCTCGACAACGTCGGCATCGCAACCCTGACGTCCATGTTTCTGTTCGACGAATCGGAGCGCACGCGGATCGACGATTTTCGGGATGAGGTGCACGACTCGGACGGTTTGCAGATCGTGCTCGACTCCGGCGAGCACGTGTATCGACCTCTGCGCAATCCGACGCAGCTGCAGATCTCCGCCTTCACGTCGCAGGCTCCTCGCGCGTTCGGGCTCGTACAGCGCTCGCGACGGCTCTCGGATTTTCACGACCTCGATGCGAACTACGAGGATCGTCCGAGCGCGTGGATCGAACCGACGAGCGAATGGGGTCCGGGGCAAGTACAGCTCATCGAAATTCCGACCGACTTGGAAACCAACAACAACATCGTCGCGATGTGGAAGCCGAAGGAAGTCATCCAGCCCGGGAAGCCCTGGCACACGTCCTACCGCATCCGGTGGACGACGAACCCGCGCGTCACCCCGCGACTCGGCCGTGTAACCTCGACACGTACGGGTCCGAGTCGCGACGGGAAGCGTCGTTTGTTCGTCGTGGAATTCGTCGGCGCGGGCCGAGAGGTGGAAGGTCTGACGCTCGACGTGGGCAGCTCCGCAGGCAAAGTGTCCAATGCCACGCTACAACCCAATCGTCTCACGAAAGGAATTCGTGCAAGCTTCGAGCTCACACCAGGGGATGCGAGCCTTGCCGAGCTCCGATTGCGCATCATGCGAGGCGAGCGGCCCACGACGGAAACTTGGCTCTATCGATGGACGGCCAGTTAAGAACGGCACCGCCCGAGAACCGCGACGTGCTACGGGGCGGCATGCCCTTCGAGCGCCCGCTCGAAATGCCCGTGCAAGATCTCGCGCAGGCACCTGCCGCCGAGCCGCTCGATGCGCCGGAAGCACGCGTGATTGCCGCGCGGCTCTTGACTGTCGGCGGCATGCTGGCGATCGCGATCTACGGCGTACGCGAGATGCTCGCCGTCGTGAGCGTCTCGGACATGACCGTTCTGCAAGGCGTCATGTTGTTCTTCTTTGCGATCACGCTCGCTTGGATCGGATTCGCGGCGTCTTCCGCGATTGTCGGCTTACTGATCCCCGCCTCGAAACATCCGACGGCCTCCCCCGCGAACAGCCGCACGGCATTGCTCATGCCGATCTACAACGAAGATCCCGCACGAACGACGGCTGCGCTCCGGGCGATGGCGGAAGATCTCGCGCGCATCGACGCCGCCCAGTATTTCGAAATCGTGATCGTCTCCGATTCCACGCAAGTCGATCCTTGGATCGCGGAGTCGCTCGCAGTCGACCGATTGAGGCGCGACCTGCGCGACATCATGCCCGTGTGGTACCGGCGCCGATGGCACAACACCGGACGTAAAGCCGGCAATGTCGAGGAATTCGTCAAGCGCTGGGGCGGTCGCTATGACTACATGATCGTATTGGACGCGGACAGCTTGATGACGGCGGAGACGATGCTCGAGCTCGTGAAACGCATGCAAGGCGACCCTAGGCTCGGGATCCTGCAGACGATTCCGCTTCTCATCGGCAGCGCGAGCCTGTTCTCGCGCCTGCAACAATTCGCCGGCCGCATCTACGGTGCGTTGATCGCACGCGGCGTTGCCGCGTGGTCCGGCAACGAAGGCAACTTCTGGGGCCACAACGCAATCATCCGCGTCGCGGCCTTCGCCCAGGCGTGCGGGCTACCTCAGTTGCCCGGGCGCCGCCCGTTCGGCGGGCACGTGCTCTCGCACGATTTCGTCGAAGCCGCGCTCATCCGCCGTGCCGGTTGGAAGGTGCGGATGGCAACCGACCTCGAGGGGTCATGGGAAGAAAGCCCTCCGTCGCTCGTCGACATCGCGATTCGCGATCGTCGCTGGGCGCAAGGCAATCTTCAGCACAGCAAGATCATCGGCGCGAACGGGCTGACGATGACGAGCCGCGCTCACTTCCTGATCGGCATCATGAGCTATCTCTCATCGCCGCTCTGGCTGATGTTGCTCCTCGTCGGCTTTGCGCTCACGTTGCAGGCCTCGCTCATTCGCCCCGAATACTTCACGAGCGAGTTCCAACTCTTCCCGAACTGGCCCGTGTTCGATGCGCCGCGCATGACGAAGCTGTTCATCTTCACCATGGTCGTGCTGTTCACGCCGAAAGTGCTCGGCTGGCTTCGCGGCTTGTTCATCGGGCGAGTGCGCAAAGGGTGCGGCGGCGTGCTCGGCGTCACGGTGAGCACGCTCCTCGAGACGATCATCTCGGCGCTCTACGCGCCGATCATGATGCTCGTGCAGACACAGCACGTCGTGTCCATCGTCACTGGGCGCGATTCGGGCTGGGGCCCGCAACGCCGACATGCGGCAGCCACCGGCTGGAGCGAAGCGTGGACGGTCCATTGGCCTCATGTCTTCATCGGACTCGTCTTCGCCGTGATCGCCTATCTACTCTCGCCCACGCTGCTCGCGTGGCTGTCGCCGACGCTAGCGGGACTTCTGCTCGCCATACCGCTGTCGAAGGTGAGCGGCAGCGCGCGAGCAGGCAACATCCTCAGGCGTATCGCGCTGCTGCGCACACCGGAA
>JAAYXG010000517.1 GCA_012516015.1 Lysobacteraceae bacterium
CCCGATAGCACGCCGATCGTCGGCGCGAGCGAGTATCGCAATCTCTTCATCAACACCGGACACGGAACGCTCGGATGGACGATGGCCTGCGGCTCGGGGCAGCTCATCGCCGATCTCGTCACGGGCTATCGGCCGGCCATCCGAACGGAGGGGCTGGATCTCTCCCGCTACCGGCCCGCGGAACGCACGCGTACTCGGCTCATCTCGCACGGCGAGGATGCAGCATGACGCGGCCTTCGCATGTCGTCGTCGACCTCGACTCGCTGCGGAGCAACTACCGCCTTGCGCGCCGCATCCATGGCGGGCGCTCGCTTGCGGTCATCAAAGGGGATGCTTACGGACACGGTGCCCTTGCATGCGCGAATGCGCTTGCACCCGAGGCCGACGGCTTCGCCGTCGCGTTTCTCGACGAAGCACGTGCGTTGCGCGAAGGCGGCATCGCCAACCCGATTCTGGTGCTCGAAGGGGCCTTCAACGATGCCGAGCTCGCGATTGCGAACGCCCTCGATCTGTGGCTCGTCGTGCATCACGACGAGCAGATCGACATGCTCGCGCGCGGCCGCATTGCGCCTCGTCGTCTCAATGTCTGGCTCAAGATCGACTCCGGCATGCACAGAGCGGGATTCGACTGCGCCGATGCGGGGCGCGCCTACGAGCGGCTGCTGAGCACGGGCAAAGTCAGATCGATCACGCTGATGACGCACTTCGCGCGCGCAGACACGCTGCGAAGCACGATGACGGCAGAACAGATCGAGCGCTTCGACGCGGCTACTCGACACCTCCCGGGCGATCGAAGTCTCTGCAATTCCGCCGGGCTGCTCTGGTGGCCGAAGGCGCGTAGAGACTGGGCGCGTGCCGGCCTCATGCTCTATGGCATTCCGCCCGAAGGTAACGAGCTGCCGCAGCTCCAGCCCGCGATGACATTCAACAGTCGTGTCGTCGCCGTACGATCCCTAAGGCCCGGCGAGCCCATCGGGTACAACGCAACCTACGTCGCGCAGCGTTCGATGCGGGTTGGACTCGTCTGTGTCGGCTACGCGGACGGCTATCCTCAAACCGCACCCTCAGGCACGCCGATCGCCGTAGACGGTCGACGAACCTCGCTCGTGGGCCGGGTCTCGATGGACATGCTCTCGGTCGATCTCACGGACTTGCCGGACGCCGGTCTCGGCAGCGAAGTGGAGCTCTGGGGAAGAACGATTCGAGTCGCGGAGGTCGCGGCGGCGTGCGGGCGCATTCCATACGAGCTGGTCTGTCACGTTCGGCGCGCACCGGTCACATACCGCGGGTTAGAGGCTACAACGGAAAATAAGAGCCTCGCGCGAATCGATCTTCAGTACTCCGCCGGCTGAGGCGCTGCGCTTTCCGCGCATTCGACCTGCCGTGCGCGGTGCAAACGGCCAACAATAGACTAATATCTCGCACGCCGGTCCAAGCGGTTGACCTCTCCACATTCTCGATGGAGTGATCGGCCGACGAACGAACTCTCGAGAAAAACTTGGAGCAAAACGAATGACACGACTCAGCCGACGCTCGTTGATCGCGGGATCCGTAGGGGCGGGACTCGCATTGCCATCGCTCGCGCGCGCCATCGAGGGATGCGGCGAGCAGCCCAATACCGCACCGGCGCTTCAGCCGCCGCTCCTGCTGACCGATTGGGCGTGGCTCGGTCGCTATCGCGAGGAAAATGCGAAGCTCATCGCAAGCGGCGCGAAAGTCGATGCAGTGTTTCTCGGCGACTCCATTACGGAAGGGTGGGCGAGAACGGATCCGGACTTCTTCTCGAGCGGGAACGTCGGCCGGGGCATCAGCGCTCAGACCACGCCGCAGATGCTCGTGCGGATGCATGCCGACGTCATCGCATTGAAGCCGCGCGTCGTGCACATCATGGCCGGCACCAACGACATCGCGCAGAACACGGGCCCGATGACGCCGCAAGACTCGAAGAACAATCTCATGGCAATGTGCGAAATCGCGCGTGCGCACGGAATCCGCATCGTGCTGGGCTCGGTCCCGCCGGCATCGAAATACTGGTGGCGCCCGGAAGTGCAGCCAAAGGCGGCCGCCGTGGCGTTGAACGAATGGATACGCGGCTATGCGAACGGCATCGGCGCGGTGTATGCGGATTACGCCGCTGCGCTCACGGACGAGAATGGCAGCGTGAAGCACGCCCTCGCGAAAGACGAAGTGCATCCGACCGCGGAAGGCTACGCGGCGATGCGACCCATCGCGGAGGCGGCCATTCGCAACGCGTAAGACGTGCAGCTATGCTGCACGCATCGTGACCTCATCGAATCACGGATCGGAGTCGTCCCTTGTTTGCATCATCGAGATCGCTTTTTCATGCGCGCCTCTCTGAAGCGCGCTGGCTCGCCTGTCTCGTCCTGCTGCTCTCTGGCTGCGCGGACGACAGAGTTGCTGGGAGCGCGGAGGCGCAGTCGGCAGCGGGTGCATCGAACACGATCGCATTCGTCGGCGCCAACGTGCTTCCGATGGATCGAGAGACGGTCCTAGCGGAGCACACGGTGCTGGTGCGCGACGGACGCATCGTCGAAGTCGGCCCCACCGCCGATGTCGAGGTGCCCGAGGGCGCACAACGCATCGATGCGCGCGGGCGCTGGCTGATGCCCGGCTTGGCCGAGATGCATGGCCACGTTCCGGGACCGGACGATGAGACTTACGCCGAAGACGTGCTCTTCCTCTATGTTTTGAACGGCGTGACGACCGTACGCAACATGGCCGGTCACGCGTACCACTTAAGCTTGCGCGATCGCATCGCTGCCGGCGAGCTCGTTGGGCCGACGCTGTTCGCCGCGAGCCCCTGGCTCAGCGAGGACCAAGCGGGCACGCCCGAAGCGGCCGATCGTATCGTCCGCGAGTATCGAGCCGCCGGCTTCGACCTCATCAAGATCGGGAGCATCCCACGCGACGCCTACCTGCAGATGTCGCGAACGGCACACGAGATCGGCATGCCCTTCGGCGGGCATATTCCTCACGGCGTCGGGCTGGCTACCGCGTTGGAGGCCCGACAAACTTCGATCGATCATTTCGATCGCTACGCAGAGTTCCTCGTGCGCGAGGGTGCGAGCATCGCGGGCCGAGATCTGCGCACCTTCGGCA
>JAAYXG010000518.1 GCA_012516015.1 Lysobacteraceae bacterium
CCTGCTCGCGGCAAAGCATCTCGTGTAAGCCAAGCGATCGTCAGCACTTCGTGAACCAACTGAGCGCCCCAATGGCACAGCGCACCGCGCCGCGCGAGCAGCGTATTCCCGAGCGCATTGGCAAATACGTCATCGTCAAGGAGGTCGGCCGGGGCAGCACAGGGGTGGTCTACCTCTCCCACGACCCTTATTACCGACGGGACGTCGCGATCAAGGTGTACAACCTCGAGTCGCACGACGAAGATCGCGCGCGCGTGACGCGCAAGATGTTCCTGTCCGAAGCGCACATGGTCGGCATGCTCCAGCATCCGAACATCCTGCCGATCTACGACGCGGGCGAGGAGGACGGCCACTACTACATCGTCACGGAGCACGTGCATGGTGCCCGCACGCTGTCGGCCTACTGCAAGCCGGACAATCTCCTGCCGGTCGACGATGTCGTCGAGATCATGTACAAGTGCGCGAAGGCGCTGCATTACGCGCATAGCCGCGGGGTCATCCATCGCGACATCAAGCCTTCGAATCTGATGCTGACGCAGGCGAACGACGTTCGCATCATCGATTTCGGCATCGCGCTCGTGTCGGATTCCGAGATTTCGCGAATCGACGGTATCGCGGGCAGCCCGTCGTATATGTCGCCCGAGCAAGTCCAGTCGCTCGAGATCACGAACCGCTCCGATCTCTATTCGCTCGGTGCGGTCATGTACGAGATGTTGACCGGCTATCGCCCGTTTCGCGGCGGCAACCTCTCGAAGCTGCTGCATCAGATCGTCTACGCGACGGCACAGCCGATTCACTCGCTGCGCCCCGAGATTCCGGAGGTCCTGGAAAACTGCGTTGCCAAGGCGTTGCACAAGGACCCGGCGAAACGCTATCGCAACGGCCTCGAGCTCGCGGCGGATCTGACGCGCGTGCATCAGACGCTGCGGGAAGGCTCTTCGAAGCTCGATCGGCAGGAGCAGTTCTCGATTCTGCGCACGCTCAAGTTCTTCCACGACTTCTCACAGGCCGAGATCCTCGAAGTCCTCCGCGCGAGCACGTGGCAGGACTACGAGCAAGGCGAGGAGATCGTGAAGGAGGGCGAGATGGACGATCGGTTCTACGTGATCGTCTCGGGAAGCGTCGCGGTCATGCGCGCCGGCAATCCCGTCGGCCAACTCGATGAAGGCGATTGCTTCGGCGAAACGAGCTATGTGCGGGGCGCGAAACGACTCGCGACGATCAAAGCGCTCACCGCGGTCACGCTCATGAAGGTCAGCTCGACGCTGCTCGAGCAAAGCTCGGCGGCGTGCCAACTGCGCTTCAACAAAGTGTTCCTACGCAGCCTCATCAGCCGTCTGCAGAGCCCGTCCTAGAGGAGAGCGGCTAGCGGTTAGGGTAGTCAGAAACAAGAACAAGCCGTGTCCACGCCGTGCGAGCGGAAGTGTCGAGCGGAGGTTCTAAACAAGAAGAATCTTGCGAGAAGAAGCCGGGCAGTGACCCGGCCTTTTTTTTGGGGGAAGCGCTTAGTGGTTGGCAGGAGCGTAGCGAGTGCGCATCTTCACCTCTCCCCTTGCGGGAGAGGTCGTTAGCGAAGCTTGCGGGTGAGGGGGCGAGCGGCACTTCGCGGGTCGCTGCTAGAGCAATGTCGACAGGAGATCTCTCGCGGCGGCGCCTGCGATTCTGACTAACCGCTAACCGCTAACCACTTTCCGAGGCGTCCTTGTCTTTCTCGATCAGCGCATACGCCGAGTGATTGTGAATCGACTCGAAGTTCTCCGCTTCGACGACGTAGGCGCGAATGCGATCGTCTTGATTCAGGCGAACCGCGACGTCGCGAACGATGTCTTCGACGAACTTCGGATTGTCGTAGGCACGCTCCGTCACGTATTTCTCGTCCGGACGCTTGAGGATGCCGTAGACCTCGCACGATGCTTCTTGCTCGGCGATGTCGATCAGCTCTTCGAGCCACATATGGTTTTCGATCCGCGCCTTGATCGTGATGTGCGAGCGCTGATTGTGCGCACCGTAATTCGAGATGCGCTTCGAGCAGGGGCACAAGCTCGTTGCCGCAACGACGACCTTGAGCCACAGGTCCGCCTTGCCGTCGTGGAATTCGCCGATGAGCGATGCCTTGTAGTCCATCAAGCTCTCGACGCCCGATACCGGTGCCTTCTTCATGACGAAGTAGGGGAAGTCCATCTCGATGTGGCCGGATTGCGCATCGAGCTTCTCCGTCATCTCGACGAGGATGTCCCGGAACGATTCGACCGAGATCTCGCGCTCGTTACGATGGAGCACTTCGACGAACCGCGACATGTGCGTACCCTTGAAGTTGTGCGGCAGGGCGACGTACATGTTGAAGCTTGCCACCGTGTGCTGCTCGCCGTTCGAGCGGTCCTTCACGCGGATCGGGTGATATACATCCTTGATCCCGACCTTGTTGATCGGGATGCGGCGCGAATCGGCACGGCTTTGCACGTCCTCCATGGGCGGCTCGGTCGGTGAAAGGGCGGTTGAAGGTCGAGTTGCCATAAGCGATAGAGCGAGAAACCGAGCTAGTGGGGACGGCGGCAGTATAAAGCAAGGTGCTCCGAGCCCGCCGGAAATACACTAGTGACGGGTGATGCGCGACGGGAGACGAGCCACCGGCCGCTCGCGGCAGCGTCTACGACGCTGCCACCCGCGCGGGGACGCGCCACCAGCGCGCGATCGCCGCTTCGATCGAAGTCTCGTCCAGGCCTGCCGCCGCCAAACAGTCGTCGCGCGAGCCATGCTCGATGAAGCGGTCGGGAATGCCGAGATGAAGGAGCGGAAGCGCGTAGTGATTCGTCGCGAGCATCTCGCCAATTGCGCTGCCTGCACCGCCCGCGACGGCGTTTTCCTCTACGGTGACGATCGCTCGATGGGTGCTCGCGAGACGCAGCAGCAGCTCCTCGTCGAGCGGTTTCACGAAGCGCAGGTTGACGAGCGTTGCATCGAGCTTCGCTGCAATCTGTTCGCACGTGTTGACCATTGGGCCGACCGCGATGATCGCGAGTCCGCTGCGGCCCTCGCGTCGCAGCTGTGCTTTACCGATCGGCAGCGCTTCCATCTTCTGCTGGATCGCAACGCCTGGACCCTGGCCTCGCGGATAGCGAACGGCCGCGGGCACGCCCGATCGCACGGCGGTAAAGAGCATCTGTCGGCACTCGTTCTCGTCTGCGGGCGCCATGACGATGAGGTTGGGGATGCAGCGGAGATAGGAAAGATCGTAGCTGCCCTGATGCGTCGCCCCGTCGCCGCCGACGAGGCCGGCTCGATCGATCGCGAAAGTGACGGGCAGGTTTTGTAGCGCGACGTCATGGATCAATTGGTCGTACGCGCGCTGCAAGAAGGTCGAGTAAATTGCGACGACGGGTTTCAAGCCGTCGCACGCCATGCCGGCAGCGAGCGTTACGGCGTGTTGCTCGGCGATCGCAACGTCGAAATAGCGATCGGGAAACCGTCGCGAATATTCGACGAGCCCGGAGCCTTCGCGCATCGCGGGCGTGATCGCGACAATGTGCTCGTCGAGATCGGCCATGTCGCACACCCATTGGCCGAACACCTGCGAGTAGCTTGGCCCTGTCGCCTTTTCCTTGAAGATGACGCCGCTCTTCGGGTCGAACGGACCCGGCCCATGCCACTTGATCGGATCCGCTTCCGCGGGCGCATAGCCTTTGCCTTTGCGCGTGATGACGTGCAGGAACTGGGGTCCTTTGAGATCGCGCAGATTCTTGAGCGTGGCAACGAGCGCACCGATGTCATGGCCGTCGATCGGGCCGATGTAGTTGAAGCCGAGCTCTTCGAAGATCGTGCCCGGCAGCACCATGCCCTTCATATGTTCTTCGGAGCGCCGCGCGAGCTCCCATACGGTCGGCATGCGCCTCAAGACCCGTTTGCTGCCCTCGCGCAGCGTTGCGTAGAGCTTGCCGGAGAGTACGCGTGCGAAGTAGTTGGAGAATGCGCCGACGTTCTCGGAGATCGACATGTCGTTGTCGTTCAGCACGACGAGCATGTCTACATCGAGGCTACCGGCGTGATTGAGCGCCTCGAACGCCATTCCTGCGCTCATTGCGCCGTCGCCGATCACCGCGACGACGCGACGCCGCTCGCCGCTCCGCGCAGCGGCAATCGCCATTCCCAACGCCGCGCTGATCGACGTGCTCGAGTGGCCGACGCCGAAGGTGTCGTAAGGGCTCTCGCGGCGGGTCGGAAAGGGCGCAAGCCCGCCCTTGTGCTTGATCGTCTTCAGCTGCTTCCTGCGGCCGGTCAGCACTTTGTGGGGATACGCCTGGTGGCCGACGTCCCATACGAGGCGATCGTGCGGCGTGTCGAAGACGTAGTGGAGCGCGACCGTCAGCTCGACCGTGCCCAGTCCGGCGGCGAAATGCCCGCCCATCTGACAGACCGTGTCGATCAAGTACTGGCGCAGCTCGGCCGCCACTTGCTCGAGCTCGGCAGACGACAACTTGCGCAGATCGGCTGGCGAGTCGATCGCGGAGATCAGCGGATAGGAGGAGCCGGCGTTCATGCTCGAGTGTTCGACGAGAAGGCGGAGGTCACGCGCGAGTGTTGGGGCGATGAGAGGCAGTCGTCGGCCGAATCCTGACAAACTGGCGAACGCGCGTGAGTTTACAGGAAACGACGACGCTGAGACCGCCGGAATGCGGCCCCACGATAATTCGAGAGGCCGCGAAATCGTTGAAATCCGCGAACGAGCGGTCAGTGCCGGCGCAACACGAGCCAATTCGACATCGCGACGAGCGAGTCGGTTCGAAGCGGCGTACGTGCGAGCGCTCGCAATGCTCGCTCGTGCAATGTCCGAACGCGCTCACGCGCGCGCTCGACACCGGCCACGGCGGGGTAGGTGGGCTTGTTGAGCGCGCTATCCGCTCCCGTCGCCTTGCCGAGTAAGGTGGGGTCCCCTTCGACGTCCAGCAGGTCGTCCTGAATTTGAAACGCGAGCCCGACCGCGGTCGCGTATTCGTCGAGCGCGATCCGCGTCGTCGGCGCAATCTCGGGCGAGCATGCAGCCCCCATCATCACGCACGCGCGAATCAGTGCACCCGTTTTTCTCGAGTGCACGGTTTCCACTTCCTCGATCGAGAGTTGCCTCCCAAGGGCCGCCAAGTCGAGCGCCTGCCCGCCCGCCATGCCG
>JAAYXG010000519.1 GCA_012516015.1 Lysobacteraceae bacterium
GTCGTCGGCACGAGCACGGCCACTTGCTTGCCTGCCTGGACCGCTACGAACGCGGCGCGCAGCGCGACCTCCGTCTTGCCGAAGCCGACATCTCCGCACACGACGCGATCCATGGGGCGGCCGCTCGCGAGATCGGCGAGCACTTGCTCGATCGCTTGCGACTGATCCGGGGTTTCTTCGAACGGAAACTGCGACTCGAAGGCACGCAAATCCAACTCGTTGGCTTGCAGTCGCTCGCCTTGGCGCGCGGCCCTTCGCGAATAGAGATCCAACAGCTCGGCTGCCGTATCGCGTATCTTCTGCGCGGCCTTTTTCTTCGCCTTCTGCCACGCATCCCCGCCGAGTTTATGTAGGGGCGCCGTTTCCGCCGGCGCACCCGTGTAGCGGCTCACGAGGTCGAGGGCATGCACGGGTACGTACAGCTTGTCGCCGTCCGCGTACTCGAGCACGAGAAACTCGCTCGTCAAGCCGCCGACGTCGAGCGTGCTGAGCCCGATGAAACGCCCGACGCCGTAGGTTTCGTGCACGACCGGCGAGCCGGGGCGCAGATCGGTCAGATCGCGAATGATCTTCTCGGGGTCGCGCTCCGGCCGGCGTCGTCGCCGCTCCTGGCGAGCGCGCTCGCCGAACAGTTGATCTTCTGCGATCAGCGCAACCGCAGGCTCGCGTAAGACGAGTCCGGTCGAGATCGGCGAGACCGTGATCGCCAGGGGCGCATCCGATGTCTGAAAGGCGATCCAGCTCTCGACGAGCTGCGGCTCGAGGTGCCGGCGCTTGAGGATGTCGAGCAGCATCTCGCGACGGCCAGCCGACTCTGCCGCAATCAGCACGCGGCCCTCGAACTCGGAGAAGAAGTTGGCGAGCTCGCGCGCCGGGTCCTCGCTGCGCGCGTCGATGCGCAGCGACGGCGGACGCCGCGTGTCGAAATTGTGGAACGGCAGGGTTTGCGTCAGCGGGTCGAGCTCGACGCGAGACAGCTCGATACGGCAAAAGACACCGAGGCGATCGAGGAGCTCTCGAGGCGGCATGAAGACTTCATGCGGCGCCAGAATCGGGCGCGTGGCGTCGTGGCTGCGTTGCTCGTAGCGGTGCTCGATATCGGCGAACGCCTGCTGCGCGATGCCTTCGATCTCGGTTTCCATCGCGATCGTCGTGTTTGCGGGCAGATAATCGAACAACGTCGCCGTCGCATCGAAGAAGAGCGGGAGGTAGTACTCGATGCCGGCAGGCGGCGCGCCTTCCGCGATGTCCTTGTAGATGGACATCTTCGTGAGGTCGCCTTCGAAGCGCGTGCGGAATCGCCGCTTGAAGTGCTGGATGCCTTCGGTCGTGAGGGGAAACTCGCGCGCCGGCAACAGCCGCAGCGCCTGCGTGCGTTCGCCGGAGCGCTGCGTCTCGGTATCGAAAAGCCGAATCGATTCCACCTCGTCATCGAAGAGATCGATGCGATAGGGCGCAGCGCTGCCCATCGGGAACAAGTCGATGAGCGAGCCGCGCACCGCGAACTCGCCCGGCGCCATGACCTGAGAGCTCGACACATAGCCCGCCCCCGTGAGCCGCTCGCGAAAGGCAGCGAGATCGAGGCGCTCGCCGACGGAAAGATCGAATGCATGCGCGTCGATATAGGTCTGCGGTGGGAGCCGCTGCAGCAAGGTTTCGAGGTCGATGACGATGATGCCCTTCGTGAGCCTCGGCAAGGTCGATAGCAATCGCAGCCGCTGCGACACGATATCGGGGTGCGGCGAGAACAAGTCGTAGGGCAGGGTCTCCCAGTCGGGAAACGTCTCGATGTAAGTTCCAGCCGCCGAAAAGAAGCGGAGCTCGTCCTCGATACGGACGGCCTGGCGCGCGTCAGCAGCGATGACGACCAACGGTCCGGATGCGCGTCGGGCCGCCTCCGCCAGCCAGAGCGAGGGTGCGGACCCGTAAAGCTGCCCCCAGCGCACATGCAGCTGCGCCTTGCTTGGGAGAAGAGGATGTTCGGCCATGGGAACCTGAGGAATAGAAAACACTCGGGTCGATGCGCAAATGGCATCCCCGAAGGGGCGCGCAGGTTAGCAGGGTGCGCGTTTAGGCTCCAGCGCGCTTGGCGCTGGAGCGTGTGGACGTGTGGAGAGGTGTAGACGTGTGGACGTCCAGCGGGTGGACGTGTAGGACGGTGTGGACGTCTGCGGACTGCGGACCGCCGTTGCAAAGAGCGGCGTGGCGAGGGGAGGCGGGAACCAGTCGAGCGCGTTCCGGCGTCTACACGTTCACACGTCCACGCGTCCGCACGCTCAGCTGACAGCGACAGCGTGAATGACGAGATTGTGCTCGAAATACACGACGAAGCCGGGATACTCCCAGCGGGTAATCGGCGGCTCGCCGACGGCGGGGATGCGGCGAGTGGGCGCGCCATAGGTCGCCTCGACCTTGTCCATCGACATGCCTCGCGCCGGGCGATCGCGGCTGGCCTCGGGGGCCGGTGTCATTTTCAGCTCGTCGGCAAGCGCCGGGCCAGCCAGCGCGACGGCCGCGAGGGCCGAGAAAATCCAACGAGTGCAGCGCATAGAAGACCTCCAATGAAGCTCGCTGGACTGTATAGCAGGGGTTACATAAGGACCAAGCGTCACGCCTCAATTTGTTGTCGTAGTTCACATTTTGCGGCTCGGCAGGTAGCCTTGCGCCGAGTGAATGGCGGACGGCGGACAGCGGACAGTGAGAAGAAGGTCTGATGCACTCTCGCAGGCGCCGTCGCGAACGAGCAGCCAGCGTTCACCGTATCCGTTGCGTCCATTCATTCACCGTCCGCCGTCCGCCGTCCGCTAGTCACTATCTTCCATGTTTCATCCGCTGCCGATCTACATCGGCCTACGGTACGTCCGCAGTCGCAGTCGCGGCTTCTTCGTGTCGTTCATCAGCTGGATTTCGATGCTCGGCATCTGTGTCGGCGTTGCCGCGCTCATCGTCGTCATTTCGGTCATGAACGGGCTCGAAGGAGAGTTACGCACCCGACTATTGAGCGCGGCTTCGCACGCAACGCTTTCGGCCGAGCCGGACACGATGCGCGAATGGGAACGCATCGCGGCCGACTTGCGGACCGAGCCGAACGTGGTCGGGGTCGCCCCGTACATGCAGCTTCAGGGCATGCTCGGCCGCGGAGACGAGCTGCGCGCCGCGACGATTCGTGGAATCGATCCCGAGTTCGAGCCTCAGGTATCGGAAATCTCGGACCACATGCTGCGCGGAAGGCTCGACGACTTGCAGCCGGGTACGCAGCACGTCGTGCTCGGCGTCGGTCTGGCCTATGCGATCGACGCGCGTATCGGCGATGAGATCACCGTGCTGGTACCCACCGCGGAACGAGGCGAGCAGACGATTGCCGGAATCGGCGTTCGCCCGCGGATCCAGAGCTTTCTCGTGAGCGGCATCTTCGAGGTCGGCGCGCAGGAGCATGACAACGTGCTCGCGCTCATCAATTTGCAGGACGCGACTTCGCTGGCGGGAACGGAGAACGTTCCCGGCGGTCTGCGACTCAAGTTCGACGATATCTTCATCGCGCCGGCGCGCGCTCGCGCGCTCGGCGCATCGTTGGGCGACCGTTTCACGGTCAGCGACTGGTCGATCGAGAACGCGAGCTACTTCAGAGCGATCAGGATCGAAAAGACGATGATGACCCTGATTCTGATGCTCATCGTCGCGGTGGCGGCGTTCAACATCATCGCCGCCCTCGTCATGGTCGTGAACGAGAAGAGAAACGACATCGCGATACTGCGGACGGTCGGCATCACGCCGCGTGCCGTCGTCGCGATCTTCATCACGCAAGGTCTCGTGATCGGATGGATCGGCGCCTTGCTCGGGTTGACGCTCGGACTCGCGCTCGCGTTGAACGTGGGCGTGATCGTGCCGTTTCTCGAGAACCTGTTCGGAATGCACGTGTTCGACCCGACCGTCTTCGTCATCTCCGAGGTGCCTTCCGACGTCCAGTGGCCGCAAGTCGTCGGCATTACCGCGACGGCACTGATCCTGACCGTGCTCGCGACGATTTACCCGGCGCTCCGCGGAGCTGCGACGGAACCGGCGGAGGCGCTGCGGTATGAGTGAACGGCGGACAGCGGACTGCGGACAGTGAAAGAAGACGAGCACGGCAAGCTTATGAGCAGTCACCGTCCGCTGTCCGCTGTCCGCCGTTCACTCGCGGAGCGTGCGGTATGACGCGCTCCTACGAGCTGTTCATCGGCCGGCGCTACTTGCGCTCGAGCCGCGGCAATCGCTTCATCTCGTTCATCTCGACGATTTCAATGGTGGGCGTTGCGATCGGCGTGGCCGTGCTGATCGTCGTACTGTCCGTCATGAACGGTTTCGAGAGCGAGCTGCGTCATCGCATCTTGAGCTTGACGTCTCATGCGACGATCAGCGCGTTCGGTTCTGGTTTGCCCAATTGGCGCGAAACGGCGGCACGGATCGACGAGAGTCCCGAAGTGGTCGCAAGCGCACCCTACATCGAGGATCAAGCACTTCTCACCGCGGGAAATGCGAGCAGCGGCGCAATGATCGTCGGGGTGTTGCCTGCCGAGGAGCGACAGGTTTCTTCGATCGCAGACAAGCTGAACGCCGGCTCGTTCGACGACCTGAAGCCCGGCGAGTTCGGCATCGTTCTCGGTGCGGAGCTCGCGAAGGCGCTCGAGGTATCGGTCGGTGAACGCGTCGTGGTCGTGACGTCGATGCGAAGCACGACGCCGGCGGGCGTGCTGCCGCGTCATCGCGTGTTCAAAGTCGTGGGCACGTTCAGCGCGGGGATGTACGAGTACGATCGCAACCTCGCGTACGTGCATCTCGACGATGCGGCACGCCTCTATCGCATGGGCGAACAAGTCACGGGCCTTCGCCTGCAGCTCGTCGACATGTTCAGCGCGCCGCGCGTGGTGCGCTCGCTCGCGTTGTCGCTCGGCGGGGAGGGATACTACATCTACGATTGGACGCGCAAACACGAGAACTTCTTCCGCTCGATTCAACTCACGAAGACCGTGATGTTCATCATTCTGCTGCTGGTTGTGGCGGTGGCGGCCTTCAACATCGTTTCGACGCTCGTCATGGTCGTCAAGGAGAAGCAGGCCGATATCGCGATTCTTCGCACGGTCGGCGCATCGCCCCGTAGTATCCTCGCGATCTTCGTCACGCAGGGCACCGCGATCGGATTGATCGGTACGGTCGTGGGGATCGCGCTCGGCGTGCTCATTTCCTTCAACCTCGAAAGCCTCGTACATGGGCTCGAGCGCCTGTTGGGTACGCAGTTCATGGACGCGCAGGTCTACTTCATGAGCGACCTCCCTGCGGTCGTGGAGTGGTCCGACGTCGCGAAGATCAGCTTTACGGCGTTCGGATTGTGTTGCTTGTCTACGCTGTATCCCGCGTGGCGCGCGGCTCGCACTCAGCCGGCACGCGCATTGCGGCATGATTGATGGCGTCGACGAGCATCGATTCAATTGACGGGCCTTAAGCTCACGCGCAAGAACAACAGCGGATAGTCCATGCCTGCACACTCACCTGTTCTCGCCTGTACGGCGCTCACCAAGCACTTCATGCAGGGCGATACACGCGTCGACGTGCTGTACGGCGTGGACTTCGCGGTCCATCCGGGAGAGCGCGTGGCGATCGTCGGCGCATCGGGCTCGGGCAAGACGACGTTGTTGCAGCTCCTTGGCGGGCTCGATCTGCCGACTTCGGGCACGGTGATGATCGCGGGCCAAGCCATCAACGAGCTGTCCGACGCGGAGCGTGGTCACTTGCGCAACCGCGCGCTCGGGTTCGTTTATCAATTCCATCATCTGCTGCCCGAGTTCACGGCGCTCGAGAACGTTGCCATGCCCCTGCTCATCCGTCGGATGCCCGTCGAGGAAGCGCGCTCGCGTGCGCACGAGCTGCTCGAGCGGGTGGGGCTGGGCCAGCGGGTCGAGCACAGACCGGGCCAGCTTTCGGGCGGAGAGCGTCAGCGGGCCGCCGTCGCACGCGCGCTCGTCACGAAGCCGCCCGTCGTATTGGCCGACGAGCCGACCGGAAATCTCGATGGTGCCAACGCACGGCAGGTTTTCGATCTCATGCTCGAGCTCAATCGCGAGCTCGACACGGCGCTCGTCATCGTCACGCATGCGCCGGAGCTCGCTGCGAAGATGCAGCGGACGCTGACGCTCAGGGACGGCAGACTTTGGCCGGACGCGTGAATCGGCAGTGTGGGTGTAAGGTGTGAAGTGTAAGGTCAGGTGGCTTCGAAGCTCGTCTGACCATACACATTACACCTCACACGTTACGCTTCTTTTCCCGGCGTTCTCCCGCTTTTGTCGAGACCGCCGCTCTTGCGTCTGTGATATTTCATCACCAGCGTGACATGCCAGAGGCCGCCTAGGATCGCGTAACCCGCGAGCGCAGAGAGCACCCCCATCACGAGACACCCCAGCAAGAAGGGCTTCCAGATCGGCAGCAGGCCCGTTCGCAGCCATTCCCACGTCATGTGGAACTCGACTGCGCGCTCAGGAACGCCGAGCAACTGCGTACCCACCCAGTACGCCGAGAAGAACAAGGGAACCATCGTGAGCGGGTTGTTCACCAACGTACCGGCCACGGCTGCGGGAACGTTGAGCCGCAAGATGAGAGCGAGGATGGCCGCCAGTAAGAAGCTGCCAGGGAGAGGCACGAAGGCGAGGAAGACACCTAATGCGAAAGCGCGCGTCACGTTGCGCCGATTGAGCGCCCAGTAGACAGGGTGCTCCAGCAAGACACGGAACGGCTGCATGAACCAGCGCTGCTTCCAGTGATGGCGCTGGCGGCTCATGGATTTGAAAACACGTCTGGGCATAGGTGGGCGCGCAAGTATCGCAGGTCGTCGCCCGGATTTGGGGGTGTTTGGTCATCGCGCAAGGAGGCGCAGTGGGTCGATTCGCACTTGCATTCTTGGCTGGACATTGCTGCGTCCATGTGCTTTCGCGGCTGCCCGATCCCTCCTTCGTCGTCGTTCTGCTGATCGCGAGCGCGCTCGCCGCGTTGCTGCGAGCGAAGCTTCTCGTCGTATTCGCGCTCGGGATCGCTTGGGCGTGGGTACATGCGAGCGTGCGCCTCGCTGACGATCTCCCTTACGCGCTCGAGGGTGAGGACCTGCTCGTCGCCGGGCTGATTGCATCGCTGCCCGCCGCGAGCGAAGGCTCCCTCCGTTTCGAGCTCGACGTCATTCGCGCGGATCGAGGCGTTCCGAAGCGAGTCCAGCTCACCTGGTACGAGGCGGACGAGCTGCCGCGAGTGGGGGAGACATGGCAGCTGCTCGTGCGTCTCAAACGGCGGAACGGCTTTTCAAATCCGGGCGGGTTCGACTACGAAGCGCATCTGTTCCGAAAGGGAATCGGCGCGACCGGCTACGTGCGCGCCGACGCGCGCAACCGGCGGCTCGAGCGTGCCGGTTCCCGATACCTCATCGACCAGGCGCGCGGCTGGATCGCGGATCGGATGGCGAGCGCCGTGGGTTCGAATGACCGGATGCTCGGGGTCTTGCAGGGACTCGCAATCGGCGATACGCGGCAGATGACGACCCAGCAGTGGCGCGTCTTCGCCGTGACAGGGACGACTCACCTCATGGCGATCTCGGGTTTGCACATCAGCATGCTCGCGGCGATTGCGGCATGGCTCGGCGGCGCGGTCGTGCGATGGCGAGGGGCTCAAGCGCGGGGCTGGTGTGCAGTTCACGGGCAAGCGATCTGCGGATTGTCGGCAGCGGTCGGCTATGCGTTGATGGCCGGATTTTCGGTACCGACACAGCGCACGGCGCTCATGTTGTGCATCTACTTTCTCGCGCGCTGGTATCGACGCGATATCCAGGTGGGACATGCGCTCGGTCTCGCGCTCATCGGCGTCCTGCTCATCGATCCGTTCGCGCCACTCGCGGTCGGTGCTTGGCTCTCCTTCGGTGCCGTCGCAGTCCTCATACTCGCACTTTCAGGTCGCCTCAGGCGCGACGGTGCGGGTGTGAATTTCGCGCGTGCCCAGCTTGCGATCACGGTCGGATTGCTGCCGCTGCTGCTTGCGGCGTTCGGCTCGATGTCTCTCGTCGGTCCAGTGGCGAACGCAGTCGCTATTCCTGCATTCACGTTCTTGATCGTTCCGCTCGTGCTCATGGGAGCGCTGTTTGCGGCCGTGAGTCCCGCGTTGGGCGCACTGCCGTTGGAGCTCGCAACTCACGTGCTCACGCTGCTCTGGGTGCCGCTCGAGAAGCTTGCAGCCCAGCCGTTCGCGCTGTGGTACTTCCCGCTCGCGCCCCCGCTGGCGCTTGTCACGATGTGGCTCGGCGCGCTCGCCTGCATATTGCCCGTCATTTGGCCGATCCGCCTGCTCGGCGTCGTGTGCTGCATCCAAGTCTTTCTCATTCCCGGCCAAGCGCCCGATCGCGGTGATTTCGAGATCAACGTGCTCGATGTCGGACAAGGGTTGTCGGTTGTCGTACGTACGGAACGTCACACGCTGGTGTACGACACCGGGCCCGCGTTTCGCAGCGGGCGCGATGCAGCGACGCTAGCAGTGTTGCCGTACTTGCGGGCACGCGGCGTGCGTCGCATCGACGCGCTCGTGGTGAGCCACGGCGATCTCGATCACCGTGGCGGTCTAGAGTCGTTGTTGCAGGGCAGTCGAGTCGAGCGCACCGTGATCGGCCCCTCGGTCGAGGTTCCTGAGACGGTGACGGCCGATGCGTGTTTGCGCGGCGAGTCATGGGTTTGGGACGACGTGCGGTTCGAGGTCTTGCATCCGGCGGCCGAGCTGGTTGCGAACGACAACGACTCTAGCTGCGTCTTGAGCGTCAGGAGCGCTGCAGGCACGGCGCTGCTGACGGGTGATATCGAAGCGACAGGGGAGGCGGCGTTGCTCGATCGCCGAATACCTGCAACAGACGTCGTCGTCGTGCCTCATCACGGGAGCCGTACGTCCTCTTCCGAGGCGTTCGCCGCGGCACTCGCGCCGAAGGTTGCCATTGTGTCCGCCGGCTATCGAAACAGGTGGGGCCTGCCCAAACCGGAGGTGCTTGCGCGCTGGCGCGAGCAAGGTGCTCGCGTCTACACGACCGCGCAAAGCGGGGCCGTTGAAGTCTCGATTGCGAGGGGCAGGCGGCCTACGGTTCGCGAGCATCGCGAGGCGAGTGGGCGTTACTGGTCGCGCACCGCGGGCGACCGACTTTGAGGGAATCGCCAACGCGAGATCGGGCGCTGCGCGCCATTATCGTCTAAGGGAAAGCTGGTAGTATGCGCAGCCACTCAAAACAGGCGGTTGCAGGCGACCCATGCTCGAGATCGTGAAAGCCGGCGGCATCATGATGGGCCCGATTATTCTCGCGTCCATCATCGCGGCCGCCATCATCTTGGAACGGCTTTGGACGCTGCAAACGAAGCGCGTCCTCCCAGCCGAGCTTACGGAGAAGGTATGGCGTTGGGTCGAGCAACGCCAGATCCAAGACAAACACATCGTAGCTCTGCAACAGAACTCCCCGCTGGGCAAGATCTTGGCGGCGGGACTCGCCAATCGGCATCGGCCGCACGATGTCATGAAGGAGAGCATCGAGGACACCGGTCGTCACGTCGTCCATGAGCTCGACCGCTTCATCGGGGCGCTCGGCACGATCGCCTCGCTCTCGCCGCTCATGGGATTGCTCGGCACGGTGCTCGGTATGATTCGCACGTTCAACGCGATCACGACCGAGGGCATAGGCAATCCGGCGGCGCTCGCTGGCGGAATCGCCGAAGCGCTCATCACCACGGCCGCCGGGCTCACCGTCGCGATCCCCGCGCTGATCGGCTACAAATACCTGCGCGGACGGGTGGAAGCGTTGGTCGTGCAGATGGAGAAGGAGGCGATCAAGCTCGTGCAGGCGATGGAAGCGCACAACGGAGCGACGCAATGAACCTGACGCGTCGCAGCCATGAGGAGCCCGAGCTCAACCTGATCTCGCTGGTCGACGTCGTGTTGTTGCTGCTGATCTTCTTCATGGTGTCGACGACATTCGTAGATGAGTCGCGCATCAAGCTGCAATTGCCGCAGGCAAGCGCCAAACCTGCAGCCGAGCAGCAGAAGGATCCCATCGAGATCGCGGTGACTGCCTCGGGCGAATACCGGGTGAACGGTCAAACGCTCATCAACACAAGCCCGGCGACGCTCTCCGCAGCGGTGTCGAGGATTGCGGGCGAGTCGCGGGACATTCCCATCACATTGCGCGCCGATGCTCGCACGACGCATCAGTCGGTCGTAACGGCGATGGATGTCCTGGGACGACTCGGGTTCCGTGCGATCAGCATCGCGACCGTGAACGAAGAGCAGGCCGGCAGCGCGCCGGACTGAGCTCAGGTCGTTTATGGACCGTGCCCCGATCCTGTCGACCGCACCGGCCGCTTGGCCGGACGCCTGGCAGACGTATCGTCGCTTGCTCGCCTACCTGCGGCCGCATCGCGGCATGTTCGCGCTCGGTCTTCTCGGCGCGATGCTGTTCTCGTTGAGCATGGTGAGCTTTGCGGGGTTTGCGAAGGTCTTCGGCGACGGCACGTTCGAGAATCAGGACCCGCGCACGATCGTCTGGCTACCGCTCGCGCTGATCGCGCTGTTCTTCTTTCGAGGTCTCGGCGACTTCACGCAGACGTATTGCATGGGCTACGTCGGGCGCCAGATCGTCAAGGTGCTGCGCGCGCAAGTCTTCGAGCGCATCGTCAATCTTCCCATCGGCTACTACGATCGCAGCTCCGCCGCGACGTTGCTCTCTCGCCTGACGTACAACACGGAGCAGATCGGTCAAGCGACGACGGATTCCATCGTCGTCACGGTTCGCGAAGCGCTCACGATACTGGGCTCGCTCATCTGGCTGTTCGTGATGAACACGCGACTCACGCTCATCGCGCTGACGATGGGGCCTTTGGTCGCGTGGCTCGTGAATCTGATCAACCGCAAGTTCCGCCGCTACAGCCGGCGCATTCAGGACTCGATGGGGGACATCACGCGGGTCGCGAAGGAGACGCTCGAGGCGCCGCGAATCGTCAAGGTTTACAATGCGCAGGATCACCAATTCAAACAGTTCGAGGCGGTGAACGAGCACAACCGCCGCTCGTACATGCGCCTCATTCTGACGAAGGGCCTTTCGAATCCCGTCGTACAAATGGTGACTGCGATCGGGTCGGCATTCGTCCTGTCGATCGCGATCTCCGATGCGATCAACGAGCGCATGAGCATGGGCGATCTGCTCGCGTTCCTCGTTGCGCTCGTGAACATCGCGCAGCCGCTGCGCAGCTTGGTCGGCGTCTCGGGTCCTTTGCAGCAAGGGATCGCCGCGGGCCAGAGCCTGTTCGAGCTATTGGACGAGCCCACCGAGCCCACGAGCGGGATGCGGCTCGAAGGGCGAGTGCGCGGCGAGATCGAGTTCGACAACGTGTCGTTTTCTTACCCGACCGGCAAAGGTCCGGCGCTCGAGAACATCACCCTCAAGGTCGAGGCGGGCGAGATGGTCGCGATCGTCGGGCGGTCCGGCAGCGGCAAGTCGACGCTCGTAAATCTGTTGCCGCGCTTTTACGACGTCGACGCTGGTGCGGTGCGCGTCGATGGTCGCGACGTGCGCGAGTACGAGCTGCGCAGCCTGCGCGAGCAGATCGCGCTGGTTAGCCAGGAGGTCGTGCTTTTCAACGACACGATTCGCGCGAATATTGCCTTCGGAAGGGATGCTTCTCCTGGCGCGATCGAGGAGGCCGCCCGAGCGGCGCATGTGCTCGAGTTCGTGCGCGACCTGCCCGCTGGGCTCGATACCATGGTGGGCGATCGCGGTGTCCTGCTCTCCGGCGGTCAACGCCAACGCATTTCGATCGCGCGTGCGTTGCTGAAAAACGCGCCGATCTTGATCCTCGATGAGGCAACCTCCGCGCTCGATACGGAATCAGAACGCGGGATTCAAGCGGCGCTCGAGCGTTTGATGGAGAATCGCACGACGCTCGTCATCGCGCACCGTTTGTCTACGGTTGAGAACGCCGATCGCATCGTCGTGCTCGACGGCGGTCGCATTGCGGAGAGCGGCACGCACACGGAGCTGCTCGAAGCCGAAGGACAGTACGCGGCACTCTATCGTATGCAGTTCAAAGCATAGAAACACGATCTACATGGCGCTGCGATTCGTGAGCTACCGCGACCATGACGGTTCGACCCCGTACGCCTGTGAACGCGTAGGCTGACATGTCGCTCGATAGGCATTTGCAGCGACTTTGGTACGGCGCCTTTCGCCCGTCGCTGATTCCGTTGCTTCCGCTCTCGTGGCTGTTCGCCGGCGTCGTGGCTTTTCGTCGCCGGATGTTTCGGCTCGGCGTGCTGCGCAGCTACCGCGTCGATGTGCCGGTCATCGTCATCGGCAACATCACGGTAGGCGGAACGGGCAAGACGCCGTTCACGATCTGGCTCGCGAACCGGCTTGCCGCGAGCGGCCGTAAAGTCGGCATCGTCTTGCGTGGGTATGGCGGCCGTGCGACGTCGTGGCCGAGGCAAGCGACTCCCGAGAGCGATTGGGAGGAGGTCGGTGATGAAGCAGTGCTGCTCGCGCGCCGTACGAACGCGATCGTCGTGGTGGGACCTGATCGTGTTGCCGATGCTCGCTTGGCGACGGCGCTCGGCGCGCAGGTCATTCTGTCGGATGACGGACTGCAGCACTATCGCTTGCGACGCGATCTCGAGATTGTCGTCATCGATGGTGAGCGTGGGTTAGGCAATGGCCGTCTCTTGCCGGCAGGCCCGCTCAGGGAGCCGAGCTCGCGTCTCGCAACCGTCGATCTACACGTGATCACGCGCCGAGGGGAGGGTACGCCGCGAGCGACGAAATCGAGCGACGTACCGACCGTGATGGCAGTCCCGAAGTTCGGCACCGCAGTGAATTTGGCGAGCGGCGAAGTGCGCGCGCTTGCAACCTTTGCAGATGCCCCTGTGCATGCAATTGCCGCCGTAGGTCATCCAGAGTCTTTTTTCGAGGCGCTACGGCGTATCGGACTCACCGTACGCGGTCACGCTTATGCGGATCATGCGTCGCTCGCACGCGAGCACATCGACTTTGGGGACGCGCCGGTGCTGATGACGGAAAAGGATGCAGTAAAATGTAGCGCCATCGCAGATCGACGCCACTGGACCGTGCCGCTCGAGATCGCGCTGAACGATGAGGACGAGAACGTTGTAGCCACGCTGATCGAGCGCACGCTCGGTTCGGCGCCGAGGTGAAATCGATGGATACCAAGCTGCTCGATATTCTGGCGTGTCCGCTCTGCAAGGGGCCGCTTCAGTACTCGAAATCCCAGCAAGTGCTCGTCTGCCGAGGCGATCGACTCGCCTATCCCATCCGCGACGGCATCCCCGTCATGCTCGAGGAGGAAGCCCGTCACTTGCAGCCGACGGATCCGCTTCTCATCGAGCGCTGATGTCGTACAAGGTCGTCATTCCGGCGCGCTACGCCTCGGCCAGATTGCCGGGCAAGCCGCTGCTCGACATTGCCGGACGGGCGATGATCGAGTGGGTGATCGATGCGGCGTCGAAAGCCCGGGCGGAGGAGGTGCTGGTCGCAACCGATGACGCTCGCATTGCCGAGCGAGTCGGCGTGCGCGCCGTCATGACGCAGGCGACGCACCAGTCGGGTACGGATCGGATCGCCGAAGTGGCTCGCCTGCGCGGTTGGAGCGATGAGACGATCGTGGTCAATGTGCAAGGTGACGAGCCGCAACTTCCACCCCGCCTCGTCGATCAAGTGGCCGCGCTTCTCGAAAACGATCGAGCCGCGGATGTGGCGACGCTTTGCACTCCGATTGCGAACCTGCGCGAGTTCTTGGATCCGAGTGCCGTCAAGGTCGTGATGGCCACGGGTGGAGCGGCGCTTTATTTCAGCCGCGCGCCGATCCCGTTCGATCGCGATGGCGCATCGCAGGGAGTGGCGAGTCAGCGCCGCTTCAGCGGAGCGTACCGCCACCTCGGCGTGTACGCTTATCGAGTCAGTGCGCTCGAGCGCCTGAGCGCGCTACCGCCTTCCGAGCTCGAACGCATCGAGAAACTCGAGCAGTTGCGCGCCTTGCAAGCCGGGATGAGGATCGTGGTCGCAGTTGCAGAAGCCCCGCCGCCCGCTGGCGTCGATACGCCCGAGGATCTCGAGCGCGTCAGAGCTGCGCTGACGTCAACGTGATTTGTAGCGTTGCGGTAGATAGAGTGGTCGCTTCGACGAAGCGTTTCGCGTTTCGTACTGTCTAAGGTTGATCACTACCGATGGAGGCTTCTCACACGATGCGGCTCCTCTTCGTTTGTATGGGCAATATTTGCCGCTCGCCGAGCGCCGAGGGCGTTTTCCGTCGGGTGCTCGCCGAGCGCGCGCCCGATGTCGCCATCGAAATCGATTCGGCCGGTACGCACGATTATCACGTCGGTAATCCGCCGGATCGCCGTGCGATCGAGGCTGCGCGACGGCGTGGGATCGATATTACGTCGCTGCGCGCGAGACAGGTGAGCAGCGACGATTTCGCGCGGTTCGACCTGATCCTCGCCATGGATGAAGAGAACGTCGATGAGCTCAAACGGCGCGCGCCGTCCGAGTATCACGGCCGCATTCGATTGCTCATGGAATTCGCGGCGAACGCGCCGCTGCGGTACGTGCCCGATCCTTACTACGGCGGTCCGTCCGGCTTCGAGCAGGTCTTGGATCTGCTGGAAGAAGCGGCCGAGGGACTCTTGGAGGAAGTTCTGAGACGGCAGCGGCGCGCCTGAGCGCGCCGCTGGTCGTCGAATGGCGGGAGAGGCGGGGGGCCTGTCCGAGCGCCCCCGTTCATCTCATTCGTCTTTGGTTTGAACGCCGCCGCCCCAGGAGCCGCTCGTGCTCGTGGGGCCGGAGCTCCATACGGTGTAGGTCTTTGCGTCGGAAGCGCTCGGAGCTCCCCCTGCTTCGCTACGCGGTCGTTCGGGCTCGCGAGGGGTCTCCTGCGAGCGTTCGCCGGAGGCGCTCGGGTCGTGCGCCCGAGGCTGCTCCGATGCTCGAGGTTCCGGCGCATCGGACTGCTGCTGCTCCGCGCGAGGCTGTTCGCTGCGAGGTTCGTGCTCGCGGCTTGGCGTTGAAGCGGGGTTTCCCGGTTCCGCTTGGGGAGCGGACGTGACAGGCCCGTTGGCCCGCTGCACCGAGCCCTCGTTAGCGCTGCCTTGGGCGGTTCCAGACTCCTCCGAGCCGCGCCCGCGACCGCGGCGCCGACGACCTCTGCGATTGCGACCGGAGCGCTCCCCACGTGCGCTCGCTTCCTGAGACGTACTGATGCCTTCAGGTCGCGCTGCTGGCGTACCGTTCGCGGTTTGCGCGGCCTTGGGTGCTTGCTGGTGCTTTCGTTCGCTCTCGCCGCGACCGTGTGTCTCGGAGCTGTGCTCGCGACTCTTGCGCTCGCGCCGCTGCGGATCGCGTGCACTTTGCGTGCTCGACCGGTCACGTTCGGATTTCGATCGCTCTCTATCTCGTTCGCGCGTCGAACGCGTGCCGTGGCGGTCGCGATCGCGTGCTCGACGACTTTCGTGCCGGTCGCGGCGGCTGCTTTCGCGTTTGGATGGCGCAGAAGCCGGCGCGGCAGCCGCCTTCTGACCGGCACCGCCGAACAGGTAGCGCCAGAGCCGAACGAATAGGCCGATCTGTTCCGGTTCGGCAACGGTGCGGCGCGTCGGTTCGACGGCGACCGACGGCGGCGGAGGGATGCTGGGAATGGACGAAGAGACCACGGCAGCGGCGGGTGTTGAGACCGCGTCTCGCTGTGCGGATTCATCCATCGGCGGGGTTGGGGCCACCGGAATTTGATGACTCGGAGCCGTGTTCTCGGGCAATTGCGCTTCGTCATCGCGGACACGCCGAATCTCATAGGCCGGCGTTTCCATGTACCGATTCGGCACGAGGACGATGTGGGTGTCGCTCTTCGCTTCGATGCTGTTCAGCCACTCGCGCTTCTCGTTCATGAGATAGGTCGCCACTTCGACCGGCAATTGCGCGATGACCTTTACCGTGCGCTCCTTGCGAGCTTCCTCGCCGATGACGCGCAACAGAGCGAGCGCAAGCGATTCGACGCTGCGGATCGATCCCATGCCATTGCAGCGAGGGCAGGGGATGCTGGCTGACTCGCCGATCGACGGACGCAAGCGCTGTCTCGAGAGTTCGAGCAATCCGAACCGCGAGATGCGCCCGATCTGAATGCGAGCACGGTCCTGCTTCACGGCCTCTCGCAGCCGATCTTCGACGGCGCGCTGATTCTTCGGCGACTCCATGTCGATGAAGTCGATCACGATCAGACCGCCCAAATCGCGCAATCGCAGTTGCCGCGCGATTTCTTCGGCGGCCTCGAGGTTCGTGTTGAGCGCGGTTGTTTCGATATCGGTACCGCGTGTTGCGCGCGCCGAGTTGATGTCGATCGCGACGAGCGCCTCGGTGGGATCGATGACGATCGATCCGCCGGAGGGCAAGTTGACCTTATGGGAGTGCGCCGACTCGATCTGATTCTCGATCTGGAAGCGAGTGAAGAGGGGGACCGGATCTTCGTAGAGCTTGAGCTTTCGCAGCGCGGCCGGCATGAAGCGCTGCATGTACTGCTGCGCCTCCTCGAAGACCTCACGATCGTCGATCAGAATTTCGCCGATGTCGTCCGATAGGTAGTCGCGCAAGGCGCGGATGATGGCCTTCGATTCTTGATAGATCAGGAAGGGCGCCGGGCGACCTTCGGCTGCTTGTGCGATCGCGTTCCAGACTTCCTTCAGGTTGTCCAAGTCCCACTGCAGCTCTTCGGCCGAACGGCCGACGCCCGCAGTGCGTACGATGGCGCCCATTCCTTCGGGGATTTGCACACGATCGAGCGCCTCGCGCAGTTGCTCGCGGTCCTCGCCTTCGATTCGCCGCGAAACACCGCCTGCGCGGGCGTTGTTCGGCATGAGGACGAGGAAGCGTCCTGCGAGGCTGATGAACGTCGTGAGCGCCGCGCCCTTGTTGCCGCGCTCTTCCTTCTCGACCTGGACGATGAGCTCCTGGCCTTCCTCGAGGAGCTCACGAATATTGTGCCGCCCCGCGCCGTTGGGCGAGGTTTTGAAGTATTCCTTGGAGACTTCCTTTAGCGGCAGGAAGCCGTGCCGCTCGGCTCCGTAGTCGACAAAGCACGCTTCGAGACTCGGCTCGACGCGCGTGATGCGGCCTTTGTAGATGTTGGCTTTCTTCTGTTCGCGAGAAGGTACTTCGACGTCTAAATCGTAAATCCGTTGTCCATCAACCAGTGCGACGCGCAACTCCTCTTCTTGAGTTGCGTTGACGAGCATTCGCTTCATGAGACCCTTCTGAGTGTTCGTGAAGGGCCGCGAGATCACGCAGAGCGGGCGCGAGCGATGGATGGAAGGAGCGATCGGGAAGTGAGCTCATCCGAGATTGCCTGCGCGGCATCGAGCCGGCGCACCTTTTTTTATCCAGTCACGTCGTGGGTAGCGAACCGGTCGAGATCGAACCGCAATAGAGCGCGCGCAACCGAATCGTTGCAAAGAGATTCGCCCTACGCTCGACTTCGAAACTCGATCCAGCATATACCTAACCCGCTCGCAGCGCTTCGCGTCGACCCGGATCCCGAGTTGCAGGTCCGGCATCGCCGTACGCGCGGCCGAGCGATGGTTCGCGGCAAGCGTTGTCCGGGGCGGCGGGAAGATGACGTTGCTGAACCAGCGTCGCGCACTCCGGAGATCGAACTCCTACGGGGCGCTTGTCGACCCTAACCCAAGTACGACAGATGCACACGGAACCAACTAAGATGCAGCGGCTCCTCGACAATGAGCACTAACCGGACCAATCTGTTCGCCCGCCATGAGCGCATGCTGCGCTCTGATGTGTGCCGACGCTGCGCGAGCGTCGCGCGGAGAACTCGCTAAATCAGGATGCTCTGTTTCGAAGACACTGCGCGTGAGCTCCAGTACGCGAGTCAAAAGAGTTTCGAACCCGTGGGCTGAAGCTAAGAAATCGGCGCGGAATATAACAGAGCATATTAGCTCAATCAATGGCTTACGCGTGAATATGCAGCAACGTTCCCCTGCGTCTCCTCCCCGCAGCGCCGTGACCTATTTGGATGCCGCGCCGGGCGATGTAGGCCAGCGTATCGACAATTTCCTTGCACGGCATCTGAAGGACGTTCCGCGTAGCCTGATCTACCGCATTCTTCGCACTGGGGAGGTCCGAGTAAACGGGCGCCGTGCGCGGCCGGAATACCGCCTCGCGGAAGGCGATCGCGTTCGTGTGCCGCCGCTCAAGCGCGAGCCGCAAGCGAGCCCGAGGCAGCCATCGAAATCCCTGCGCGATTTCATCGCGGAGACGATCCTCTATGAAGACCGCGAGCTCATCGTCGTCAACAAGCCGGCCGGCGTCGCGGTGCATGGGGGGAGCGGGTTGAGCTTTGGCGTCATCGAGGCCTTGCGCGCTTTGCATCCCGAGCTCAAAGAGCTCGACCTCGTTCATCGACTGGACCGAGAAACGAGCGGGTGCTTGCTCGTCGCGAAGCGGCGCTCGACGCTTCGAGAGCTGCACGCGCTGCTACGAGAGCGTCAGATGGAGAAGACCTATCTTGCGCTCGTCGTCGGCCATTGGCCGTTCGGCACGAAGAAGATCGATTTGCCGCTGAAGACGAATTTGAAGCAGGGGGGCGAAAGAGTCGTGCGCGTTCATGCCGAGGGGCAGGAGGCGCTCAGCACCTTCACGCCCATCCAACATTTTCGAAGGGTCGCGACCCTCTTGTCGGTCTCGATTGGCACTGGGCGTACGCACCAGATTCGCGTGCATGCCGCCCATGCAGGCTATCCCATCGCGGGTGACGAAAAATATGGCGATCGCGAGCAGGATGCGAAGCTCAAGCAGTATGGATTGCAGCGCATGTTCCTACATGCCCATTCGCTGAGCTTCCCGCGCGCGGGCATGGACGAGGCCTTTACGATTACCGCGCCGCTGCCGCCAGAACTTCAGTCCGTCATCGACCGCCTGCAGGCGGCTACCTCGAAGGTCAAGGAACCTTGAGGCCGCTTCTTCTAAGCGCGCCGCTGAGCCAAATCAGCGGCAGTCCGATGAGCGCGGTCGGGTCCTGCGATTCGATACGGGTGAACAGCGAGATGCCGAGCGCTTCGGCATTGAATCCACCCGCACATTGATAGGGTTTATCGTGCGCAACGTAGCGCTCGATCTCTTCGTCGGTGAGCGTACGGAAGTGCGCCGTCGTGACGTCCAGGTGGCCTTCGTTGGCACCGGTCTCGGAATTGACGACGCTCACGCCCGTATAGAACGTGACGCGTTGGCCGCTCAGTCGGCGCAGTTGGGCGATTGCGCGCTCTCCCGAGCCGGGCTTGCCCAGCACCTCGTTGCCGCAGACCGCGAGCTGATCGGAGCCGATCACGAGACATTTGGTGTGTCGCTGGGCCACCGACTCCGCTTTCGCGCGTGCGAGGCGGTGCACCAGATCGATGGGCGCTTCGGCGGGCAGCGGCGTCTCGTCGACGCTCGGTGCGGCAGTCGTAAAGGGCACTCCAAGGCGCTCCAGCAGGTTTCGCCGGAAGGTCGAAGTGGATCCCAATACGAGGCGCAGCGACTGCTGTGCGCTCATGCGCGGACTCGGCATATCAGCCGATCCCTTAGAAAAACAAGCATTTAACCGCCTTTTTATTTTGACACTCCCAGGGGTCGCCGCTAGTATACGCGCCCCATGCCGCGCCCCCAGGACGCCAGAAACGACAGCTTCGTGGATGCTGCCGCATTGGCGGTGGCGGGGAGTAAGGTAGAGCGAACTTTCGCAACGTCCGAGCTGCCGCGCCTCTCTGGAGCGGGTGTGCTGGGCGAGTCCGAATTGCGCGCGTGCTTCCAGTTTTCAGAGTACGACGGCAAGCCCGCCGTAAGCGGTATGCTGTCGGGCCGGCTCGTGCTGACGTGCCAGCGCTGTATGGCGCCGGTTGCGCTCGAGATCGATGAGCGATTCAACGTCATCGTCGTCGATGCGGAGCGAGCGGACGAACCCGGCGGGTACGAGCCCGTGATCGCTTCTGCCGTGCGCTTCGATCTGCGCTGGCTGGCGGAGGATCAGGCGCTCCTTGCATTGCCGCTCGTGGCGATGCACGCGACGAAAGAGTGTCACGAGCAGACGACGAGCGACTCGCCGGACGCCGAAGCGCCGGACGAGACCGCTCAGAAACCGTTTCAGAATCTGCGGGACATGATGCGCAAGCGCTGAACCGCACAAGTTGGAGTAGCGACTCATGGCAGTTCAAAAGAGCAGAAAGACCCCTTCGAAGCGCGGCATGCATCGTTCGCACGACGGCCTGAGCCGTCCTGCGCTCTCCGTAGATCCCACCTCGGGCGAGACGCACACGCGTCATCGCATCACCCCGGACGGCTTCTATCGAGGCAAGAAGGTCCTGATCACGCGCGACAAGGCTGACGCGGAATAAGCGCTGCGCCTGCATACGGAATAGATATAGGCGGTTGGCTCGCCCGCGCGAGGATGTCTGTGCGCGGCAACGTCGCGGGCTAGCGCCGATCGCTGAAAGATGACTAGCGCGCCGATCAGGATTGCCGTCGATGCGATGGGAGGTGATCACGGTCCATCCGTGACCGTCCCCGCGTCCTTGGCGGCGTTGCAGGACGAAAGCTCGCTCGAGATCGTCTTGGTGGGGCTTGCGGAGAGAATCGAGCCGTTGCTCGCCGGCGCCGCAGCCTCGCTTCGGTCCCGGGTACGCATCCACCCCGCATCGCAGGTCGTGAGCATGGACGAGAAGCCGCAGGACGCGCTGCGCAAGAAAAAGGAGTCATCCATGCGGCTCGCGATCGATCTCGTGAAATCGGGCGAGGCGCACGCGTGCGTGAGCGCCGGAAACACGGGCGCTCTGATGGCAACGGCGCGCTTCGTCTTGAAGACGATCGAAGGGGTCGATCGCCCGGCAATCATCTCGAGAATCCCCGCACGCCACGGCTATACGCACATGCTCGATCTCGGTGCGAACGCCGAGTGCACGGCGGATCATCTCGTTCAGTTCGCGATCATGGGATCGGTCGTCGCCTCGGATATGCACGGCATTGCGAAGCCGCGCGTCGGAATTCTCAACATCGGCGAAGAAGAGATGAAAGGCGATGGCGTCGTGCAGGAAGCGGCACGACGGCTCTCGGCGAGCAAGCTCAATTACATCGGCTTCGTGGAGGGAGACGACATCTTCTCCGGCGACGTCGACGTGGTCGTCACGGACGGGTTCACGGGCAACGTCGCGTTGAAGACGATGGAGGGTCTCGTCACGATGCTCGTGAGCGCGATCAAAGCGGAGTACACGCGCAACCCGCTGCGCTACCTCGCCGCAGCCGCCTCTTGGCCGGTTTTCCGCTCGATCCGGCGCGAGTTCGATCCGCGCTCTTACAACGGCGCCAGTATGGTTGGACTCACCGGTGTGGTCATCAAGAGCCACGGGAGCGCCGACGTCGTGGCATTTACAAACGCGCTGCGAATCGCTTCCATTGAGGCGCGCAAGGGTGTTCCGACGCAGATCGCGAACTTGCTCAGCGCGCAGCAAGAAGGGAGCGCCGCCTAGAACTTGCCCTGGATCCGAAAGTCGAAGCTTGCGTAGACTGCAAAGAGGATGAACGTGCCAATCAAGTCTCTGCTGATCGCAATGCTCGCGCTGGTCGTCGGGACCACGTTTTCGCGTGCGTACGCGGCAACGTACTTGCTTCCGGAAGGATCCGATTCGGTAATCGGCGAGGTCCAATACGTCACTGCGCGCCACGAAGACACACTGCTCGACATCGGCAGGCGCTACGGCGTCGGGTATGAGGAGATCGTCGCTGCCAATCGCGGCGTCGATCCCTGGCTACCTGGGGAAGGCACGCAGGTCCTGATTCCCTCGCAATACATCCTCCCGGACGTCCCGCGCAAGGGCGTCGTCGTGAGCCTGGCCGA
>JAAYXG010000520.1 GCA_012516015.1 Lysobacteraceae bacterium
CGCTAAATCGATCAGTTTGGATCGTCTATCCATGGCGCTGCTGCATGCCTTGCCAGCCGTTGCGCAAGGTCGTCATGAGCCCGACGATCTCATCGACGATCGTGGGATCCATCCGAAAGCCCGCCTCCTGCAGACGATGCGCGGAGTACTCGTAAAGACGCGCGAGGTTCTGCACGAGCTCGCCACCGTTGTCGAAATCGAGCGCGCTCGACAACCCATTGAGGATGTCTACGCAGCGATCGAGACTCCGTGCCTTGAGCTCGAAGCGCTTGCCGGCGATGTGCGCGCGTGCACGCGCCAGCTCAGCGAGCAGACCATCAGTGAGAATGATGACGAGCTGCACGGGCGAGGCCTGGGCCGTCTGCGAAGAGAGGCCGACTGTGTGATAGCTGAGGTACGCTTCCTGATTCACAATCTTCTCGCTTGCGATGTCATGAGATACCCACGGTCGCGAACAAGCCGGACGTCTGGCTCATTTGCGCCTGGAGAGCCTGTAGCTGCGTGAACTGCTGCAGATAGCGCGCGTACGCATGGTCGTACTGCGTATCGAGGCGCGCCTGCCGTTCGGTCAGGCGCTTCTGCTGAATCTCCAGCGACGATTGACGGCTCGCAATCTGTCCCGATCCGCTTTTCAGCCACGCATCGAGATAGCGATCGAGCGCGCCGAACAGTCCGCTCGGAGCGGTGAGGCTCGCTTTACCGAAGAGCTCATCGAGCGCGGTCGGGTTCGACGCTAGCGTCTTGTCGAGCTTGCTTCGATCGAGTGTGAGCGTGCCGTCGCGCGCCGCCTTGACGCCGAGATCGACGAGCGTCAGGCCGCCGAACTCCTCCCGGATGATCGAGCTCAAGCGGCTGCGCAGCGCGCGCACGCCGGCATCGGTCGCAAATGCCCCAGAGGAAGTACCGCCGTCCGTGCTGACCTTCGTCAGGCTGTCGAGTGCGGACTTGAGTGTGTTGTAGGCATCGACGAACTTCTTCACGTTGTCGCCGGTCGCCTCGCTATCGGGCGCGACCGTCAGCGTCAACGGCGCCTCGCCCGCCGTCATGGCGCGCGTGAACGTCACGTTCACGCCTTCGATAGCGTTCAATGTGTTGGACGCCTGGCGAATCTCCACCCCACCCTGCCCGCCGAGCCACACGACGGCGTCGCGCGCGGCCACGAGCTCCTGGCCCGCATCGAGCGCGTCCTTCAAGGCACTGGGTTGTAAGCCGCTCGTATCGAGTGTGATCGCTTGGTCTGCACCCGTTGCGCCGGCCGACAGCAAGAGCTTCGTCGAGCTGCCGACTGTCACGATCGAAGCCGTGACCTTCCCGCCGTTCGCCTCCGCTTGGTTGATCGCGCGGGCGATCTCCGCTTGAGAGATCGTGCCGTTGCCGTCGGCATCGGCGGCGACGAGATTGACGTTGAAGCTGCTGCCATCGGCGAGCTGCACGAGCAACGGCCCGCCTAGCGCCACGGGCACGGCCGGCAGGTCCTCGAACACGATCTGATGTGCGGTCGCGAGCTGCTCGACGTGGAACGAGTACGTGCCCGCTTGCGCGCGCGAGGTTGCAGTCGCCGTTGCGATGTCTGTGGCACTGAGCGTCGTGGAAAACTGTCGCAGGCCGCTCGTGTTCGAGCTCAAGCTCGCGAGCGCCGAATCGAACGCCGACAACGCCGATCTTAGCGAAGTCAGACCCGTCGACGTGCGTTGTGCCGCGGTCCTGCTGGCATCGAGCTGAGTCTGTGCAGAGTGGACATAAGCAGTTGCCAGCTGCTGTGCGGTTGTGACGGGATCGAAATCAGCCATGGCACGCTCCTACCAAGCGCAAATCTGGGTTCATCTCAGTAAGGGCGACCGAAATCGGCGTTGCCTGAAATGTTCGCCGCAGAAGGTTCACTTGTGCCTCCGCAGCCACACCTGTGCAGCCAGATCGTCTTGGCGCTTCTGCTCGCGCACCGCGCGATGACGCTGCAGAATCGCTCTTCGCCTTGTTAGGGCTTGATCGAGCGCCTCATGTCGACGCGCGGCTGCTGTCATGAGCCGCTGCGTGTTCAGCATTTCCGCTTCGTGCAGCGACAGATCCACGCGATGCGCTGCGGCCATGTTCATGACCGCTTGCTTGTAGCCGCCGACGTTCAGCGAGAGCGCAGGCGAAAGCAGCTTCTGCGGCTGACCAGGATCGAGCGCCATGCCGCTTGCACCGCTGCTGAGGCATAGCTCGTCGAGCCGTGCCAGATTGTTTAGATAGCGCTGCTGCGTCGCGCGCTTCTCCGCCATCTCCGCGCCGAGGCGCTCCACGTCGCGCTCGCGAAGCGCGACGAGCTGGCCGAGCCGTTGGATGCGACGTGAGGCGCTCATGCCATCAGCTCCTCGAGCGCCTTCACGCTCTCGGCAAGCGGCGCCGCTTCACGCGTGCCCTGATGCAGGAACGCTTCGATCTTGGGATACCGCTCGACGGCGCGGTCAGTCAGGGGATCGGCGCCAGGGACATACGCGCCGAGCGGCAGCAGCTCGCGCACTTGCTCATAGCGAGCGGCCATCGCCTTCAGCTCGCGCGCGGCGCGCTGATGCGAGGGCGAGGTCACAAGCGCCATGCAGCGGCTGATGGACTGAGCGATGTCGATCGCCGGGTAGTGCCCGCGTTCGGCGAGCTCGCGCGTCAGCACGATGTGACCGTCGAGAATCGCCCGCGCGGTATCGACGACCGGGTCCTGCTGGTCATCGCCTTCGGCGAGCACTGTGTAGATCGCGCTCATGCTGCCCTGCTCGCCTTCACCGTTGCCCGCCGTCTCTACGAGCTGCGGCAGCAAGCTGAATACGGAAGGCGGGTATCCACGTGTCGCGGGCGGCTCTCCCAACGCGAGCGCGACTTCGCGGCGCGCCATCGCATAGCGGGTCAACGAGTCGAGCAGCAATAGCACGTCTTGGCCCTGGTCGCGGAAATGAACGGCGATCGAATGACACAGCTCCGTCGCTCGCAAACGCATCAGCGGCGATTCATCGGCAGGCGCGATGACGACGACGGCCCGCTTCAGTCCCGCTTCGCCGAGCGACAGGTCGATGAACTCGCGCACTTCCCGTCCGCGCTCGCCGATGAGTCCGACCACGACGACATCCGCGATCGTCTGCCGCGTGATCAAGCCGAGCAGTACGCTCTTGCCGACGCCGCTGCCGGCCATGAGGCCGACGCGTTGCCCTTTACCGAGCGTGAGCACGCCGTTGATCGCGCGCACGCCGACGTCGAGGGGCTCGTGTACGGGCTTTTTCTTCAATGGATTGACTCGAGGGGGCTGCGGGTCCAGCACATGCTCGCCGCCGAGTCGTCCGCGTCCGTCCACCGGCTCGCCGAGACCGTTCACGATCCGTCCGAGCCAGGAAGGCCCGATCCGTAGTGCGTCGCGTTCCTGCCGCGGCAGCACTCGCGCGCCGGTCGCAAGACCTTCGCGCTTTTTGAACGACATGAGATAGGAGACATCGCCGCGAAAGCCGACGACCTGCGCATCGATCCACTCGCCGTCAGCCGTCTCCACGCCGCAGCGCTGACCTGTACGCAAAGTGCAGCCGACGCTTTCCAGCAGTAAACCGGATGCGCCCACGAGCCACCCGGTCGGCGTCGCGACCGGTACGGTGCCGAGCTCGAGCTTGCGCAGTACGTCGCTGATCATGCAACGTTCTCCACTGGCTCGGCCTCACCGGCGGCGGACATATCGCTCGCACCATCTCCTTCGCTCGGCAATAGTTGCTCGCGAATCTGCTCGATGCACGCCGCGAGCCGCTGACGGCAGCCCGCGTCCGCTTCGTGCGTTCCCGACTTGACGCGGCACTCGCCGGGCTCGAGACGTGCGTCCGGCAACAAGGTCCACTGTTCGGCGCGAGCGTGATCGATCTCGAGAATGCGCTGCAGGTCGGCCTCGTTCAGGTAGACCTCGATCGCACTCTCTGACGTACGCGGCAGGGTCGCGAGCGTTTCGTCCAC
>JAAYXG010000521.1 GCA_012516015.1 Lysobacteraceae bacterium
CGGTGACGGCGTGGGATACTGCGCCTGAACCCAATTGTGGATGAAGAAAAAGGCGAGCACGACCGCCGCGGTTGCGCACGCACCGAGAACGAGCTTCTGAAGCTCGCCGCGAACGAGGCCTGGCACCAAGAAGAGGAGCGCCGCGCCGACTGCGAGCGCGTGCATGTCGAGCCCAAGGACGAGCGCGGCAACGCCGCCTGCCAGCCATGCGATCTTGTTCGTGCGCTCCCAAGCATGCAGGCACACGAGTGCCGCCGTGACGAGCGCGACGAGGAAGATGTACATCCGCGCCGTTTGCGAATCGACGATGAGCATCGGGAGAAACGCAACCGCAGCGACGAACGCGAGATTCCAATGCGGTTGTAGATAACGACGCCCCGCGAAGTAAGTCAGCGGGATCAACGCGATCCCACAAAGCACCGAGGGCAGGCGCCAGGCCCACTCGCTCTCTCCGAACAGCTGCACGGAGAAGGCCATCAAGTAGAGCTGCGTCAGTCCGCGGGGATAGAACATCCCGCTCGGCAGAATCGGCCGGCCGTCGACGAGAATGTGCCGCGCCGCCATCGCCATGGTTTCTTCATCGCCATGGAGCCCGACGCTTCCCAAACCCCAGAACCGCAGCGCACTGCCCGCCGCTATCAGTCCTAAGAGCCACCAGACATGCACGACGCGCGTCTGAGCGACGGGTGTCGTATTCTGGAACGAAGACTGCAGCGCATGGAGCATGCCGTCCAGCAAACCGCGAGGACGCGGCGTCGCGGGTAGGCCGGCAGGATGATCAACTGCGGTGAGCGACATGCACTGGCCACCAGCAAGTTGCGTACCACGAACGCAAGCGAGCCCATCGCAAACGCGATGGGCTCGCTTTTACCTCAGAGGACGCTGCAATCGTCCAACAATTACAACGCGCAGTGTAGAACTTGCCTCGATACGCCGCAGCGTTTGTCTACTCGCTGGCGAGCACCGGCGCGATCGGATGTTGCGGCGAACGGCCTTCGACTTCCGCGGCCATCTCGTGGAGCCACAGCTCGAGCTTCGTGTAGCCGCTCGGCGTGACGGCGTTCGGATCCGAGGGCAAGGTCAACGTCCTGCGGTTCTCCTCGAGCGTCGGCCAGCCGTGCGCGTGCCTCGAGCACGTCGAGGGCGAGACGCAGTTGACGATGCGACCTGTGCCGTCGCGAACGCTCTGCACGATGCGCTTGTCGACCGAATCGCGGTCCGCGGGACGCGCGCCTGCGGAACGCAGCACGGTGTTCAGAACGAGATCGTTTGCGGTGGGCAACCTCGTGAGACCAGCCGGCCATGTCGGCGGAAGGTCGGTCTTCAGGCTCGCCGACAGCGTTCCGCTGTACGCACTGACGATCGACCAATCGTTGTCTGGCGAGACGTTCTCCGCACGGTTGTCCGCGACGAAGATACGGCTCGCGCTTGGCAGCGCGTAATCCTTGGTGCGGACGGTCACGGGTCCGTAGCGTCCCGTGTCCGCGCCCCGAATGAACACGTTGCCCATCACCGTGTTATTCGTGACGATTCCCTTCTCGCTTTGCAGGTCGAGCCCGGTCGTCTGCTGGTTGTACACGACGTTATTCACGAACACCAACTCTTTCCCGCGAGTCAGCGGATTGCGCTCCTTGTTGTTCGCAAGGAGGTTGCCGACGATCGTCACTTTCCCTTCCACGGGCCCGACGAGCAGGCCGTAACCGCCTTTCAACCCGTCCTTCCGCAACGGCGAGTCGTAGAGACCCTCTGCGAAAATGTTGTTGCTGAGCGTCACATTGTCCCAGTCGTTCCATAGCGAGCCGACCTCGTCGGTCGCCCAACTGAACGAGCAGTGGTCGATCACGATGTTGCTGATCTTCGAACCTTTCGGCACTTCGATCTTCAGCGCGTCGCGGTTCTCGTACGCCGGGCCGCTGGGATCGTCGCCCGGACGTACCCGCAGATGCTGCACGAGCACGTCGGACGCCGAGATGCGCAAGGCCCCGCCGCGCAGCATGATGCCGGGCGCCGGAGCGGTCTGGCCTGCAATCGTGATGTTCGGATTGCGGATCGTGAGATCGCCGGGCATGCGAATCGTGCCGGACACCTCGAACACGCACACACGCGGTCCGCTGGCGGAAACGCACGCGCGCAACGACCCTTCGCCGGAATCGTTGAGATTCGTCACCTTGTACACCTTGCCCCCGCGACCCGCTGGCGTGTCCACACCGAAACCGGCGGCATTCGGAATGACAGGCAACGCATCGGCCATGAAAGGCAGCATTGCGGCGGCTCCCGCGAGCACGCTGACGATGCGCGCGCGAAGAGTGCTCTTGTCTCGTGCTGAGCGATTCATTGCTTCTCTGATGGGCATGAAGTCTGTTTCCTCGATCGTATTCACTAACCGCCACATCGTCACGCTGTCGGCGAAACGCGCCGCTAGCGCGCCGTGATCCGCAGCAAGAAACGACAGACTGAATCGGCGGCAATGCCGATTCGAGGAAATTACAAGCGTCGATCCCGAGGTTACATCGGAGAACCCCTGAACCACGGGGTAGCCACTTGCGACGTAGTGATTTTCCTGTCCCCGCGCGGCGACGGACGGGGCGCGCGGAGAGCGCGCGGACGCACTGGTCAACTTACAACACGATGTAAATGCGTGCACCGCTGAACCCCGCTCCTCGTATCGCCACCGCGATGCGAAATCGGCATCAAACGTGCATCGAGCTTGTCTTTCAGCACCACGATAGCGATGTACAGAAATCCGAGCGAGTTGACTGAACGAGAGTTCGATGTGCTCATCATCGGCGGAGGATCCTTCGGGGCCGCGGCCGCGCGCGAAGCATCTCTACTCGGCTTGCGTACGGCGCTCATCGAACGAAGCGACTTCGGCAGCGGCGCCTCCGCCGAATGCTTCAAGATGGTCCACGGCGGCATCCGCTACCTGCAGCATGCGGATATCGGACGCTTGCGCGCATCTTGCCGCGAGCGCTCGACATTGCTGCGGATCGCGCCGCATCTCGTGCACCCGCTGCCCATCGCCATCCCGACCTACGGGAAAGGGCGACGCGGCCGCGCATTTCTCGGAATGGGAGCGTGCGCGTACGACCTGCTCACGCTCGATCGGAATCGCGCCATTCGCGATCCCTCGCGACGGATTCGTCGGACGCGGTTCTTGTCGCGACGCGAGCTACTCGCGCTGTATCCGCATTTGGAGTCGCCCGATCTGAGCGGCGCCGTCGTCTTCGAAGACGGTCAGATGTACAACCCTGCCCGCCTCGTGCTCGCCTTCGTCAAGGCGGCGGTCGCGAACGGCGCGAGCGTCTGCAACTACATCGAGGCGCAGGGCTACCTGTGGCGAGGTCGAAATGTCGTTGGCGTGCGCGCACGCGATACGCTCAGCGGGGATTCGCTGGAGATTCGCGCTCGTCTGACGCTCAATGCCGCGGGACCGTGGGCCGACTTCGTGAATCGAGATGAAACTCGCTTCGGTACCTTCACGCGCGCGCCGTTTTCGCGCGATGCCTACTTTATCGTCGATCGCGTTCCGACGGCGCCCATCGCTCTCGCCATCGAGGGTCTCAGCCGCGACAAGGATGCGGTCGTGAGCCGGAGCAAGCGACACCTATTCGCCGTTCCCTGGCGCGACAAGACGCTGCTCGGCGTCTGGCACCGCCACTGGATGGCCTCGCCCGATGCGGCCCACATCGCATCCGAGGAGCTCGAAAGCTGGATCAAGGAACTCAACACAGTCCATCCCGCGTTGAAATTGACGACGGATGAAGTGAGCTTCGCAAACTGCGGCCTCGTGCCGTTCGGCGAGACTGCGACCGAACACGAGCTCAGCTTCGGCAAGGAGTCGAGACTGATCGACCATCGTCTCACCCATCGAATCGGAGGACTCGTGAGTCTCGTTGGCATTCGTTTCACGACCGCTCGCGCCGACGCACGACGCGCACTCGAGCTTCTTTTGCGGCAATGGCCGCGGCGATTCCGAGGGCTCGCGAGCGCATCGGCGCACGCACAGCTTCCCGGCGGAGACATTTCGAATTTCGATTGCTTTCGGGCCGAGTGTGCGAAGTCCCTTGCCGGAATGCCCGAATCCACCATAGAGGAACTCGCGCGGAACTTTGGCACCGAGTATCGAAACGTCGTTGCTCGAGAGCGGCTCGATGCGAGCCAGGCCGAGACCCTCGTGGGGAAATCCACGCTGCTATGCGAGGTCACCTATGCCATCGATCACGAAATGGCGGTCAGACTCGATGACGTCGTGCTGCGCAGAACCGATCTCGCCGCTGGCGAGCATCCGGGGCGCACCGCGCTCGAACGCACGGCGCGGGCGATGGCGGCACGCCTCGGGTGGTCGGGTCAGCGAACGAGCGAAGAGATCGAACGTGCCGAGGAGATCCTTGCGAGACATCACGCGCGCGCGAAGGCGACGCTCGATGCGGGTGGACCCCGCTACGCCGAACAGCGTGCCGCCGGCTGAGTTGAGTGATGGTTGAGCTTGGAAAGAGCACCTCGGTGGAAACTACACGCCCTCACGGACAGACTTTGACTGGGGCGGATGCGCCGGATGGTATGAACTGATGTCTGCCCGTTGCAACGATCGTGTCCCGCCGACGTCCCGCGCCTGGGCGCCTCGCACCGCCGATCTCGATCAGCTCTCGACGAGCGACATTCGAGAAGACCCGACGTCCGATTTGACTGCGGTTCGCACGCACGACGTCAATCGCCCTGCGACGAGCTCCGAGCCCGGGGAGTCGCGCGTGTTCACACCGCTCGTGCAGCCCGCGAATGCACTGACGAGCGACCTCGAACCGAGAGTCGAAGCGGCGTCGCCGCGCATCCAGGAGTCGTCCGGCGCGACCGCACCCAGTGAGCCACCCGCTCGCTCGACGCCAGAGGCCGGCGAGCCGAAGCGCGCGTCCGGCATCAGTCCCGGCGCAATCCTCAAGGATCGTTTCTTGATCGAAAGAGCGTTGGGAGCTGGCGGCACGGCTTGGGTATTTCGCGCGCGCGACCTCTCGGTCCACAAGGACGCATCCGGCGCACACATCGCGATCAAGACGCCGCGACCCGACGTCAAAGATACCGCCCGCGCGATCGCGCGGCTCCAGCACGAGTTTCGACACGTACAGGCGCTCGCGCACCCGAACATTGCACGCGTGCTGGAATTGCATAGCGACGAACAGACCTGGTTCATGACGATGGAGCTGATAGAAGGACGTTCGCTCGCGACGCTGCTTCGCGAGCCGACGTCGTTGCCGCTTCCGCTCAAGCGCGCCGTTCTGATGTCGTGCGGGCAAGCGCTCGCGTATGCGCACAGCAGGGGCGTCGTGCACGGCGACTTCAAGCCTGCAAATGTCCTCGTGAGCGCGAGCGGGCAAGTCAAGGTGTTCGATTTCGGCGCCGCGACTTCGCGGGGCGGCGAAGATACGCGAATCCCCGCGGGCACACCCGCCTACGCGAGCCCGGAGGTACTGAGCGGCGTAACGCCGGATGCGCGCGATGACGTTTTCAGTTTCGCTTGCGTCGCCTACGAGCTTCTCGCCGGCCGACATCCATTCGATCGGCGTTCATCGCTCGAAGCCCGAGAGCAGGGCAAGACACCGCCGCGCGTCTCGATCCTCCCGGCGCCCGAATGGCTTGCCTTGTTGTCGGCGCTCGCCTGGGACCGAGAGGAACG
>JAAYXG010000522.1 GCA_012516015.1 Lysobacteraceae bacterium
TCCGCCATCACCTTCGTCAGCGCCGCCGTCAGCGTCGTCTTACCGTGGTCAACGTGACCAATCGTCCCAACGTTCACATGCGGCTTCGTACGTTCAAACTTCTCTTTGGCCACAGCGGCATTCCTCAGTATGTGACTAGCGTGTCAGTGACTAGTGATAAACAAGCGAGCGGGTCTTGCTCAGGGGGCAGGGGGTAATCAGAACGAGAGCGGCTCGCGCCGCCCATTCCCTTCTGACTACCCCCTATCCCCTATCAATACCCCTCCACATGGAGCCCACGACCGGGATTGAACCGGTGACCTCGTCCTTACCAAGGACGTGCTCTACCGACTGAGCTACGTGGGCCAACCTTCAAACCGGCCAAGCAAAATCTTTAAGTCAGCAAACCTTTCGTCCGCGGAGCAACTCCATTTCTCGCGGTGAGACAATGGAGCGGGTGATGGGAATCGAACCCACACCATCAGCTTGGAAGGCTGAGGTTCTACCATTGAACTACACCCGCAGAGGTGGTGGAGGGGGTAGGATTCGAACCTACGAAGGCATAAGCCAGCAGATTTACAGTCTGCCCCCGTTGGCCGCTTGGGTACCCCTCCGCGGACATAAGAGCCGGCTATTCTCTTTGCCTGCCGGTTGAGTGTCAACAGCGAGCGCGTAACGCGCTCGCCGGCCCGGGACCCGCACGAAGCGAACACGACGCGCGCAAAGTGCCGCCTCGGTCAAGAATTCACGAAGCTAGGGGATTGTCTGATTAAGACGGTCGCTGGCGCGTCGCTATATTAAAAGAGAGAGGCCGCTTCGCGCCGCATCCGTTTTCCTGAGCCAAATGCACTCGCAAGACTTCGAAAATCGCCTGAAGGCGCAGGTCGACTTTCCGAGTCCATCCCGTGTCGCGACCGAAATCATCGCGCTCGCGCGCGATCCCGACATCGAGATGTCGAAAGTCGCCCAGGCCGTGAGCCGCGACCCGGCGATGACGGCCAAGATCCTGCGCATCGCGAATTCGGCCTTCTATGCCCAGCGCCGGCCAAGCCAGAATCTCCGTCAAGCGCTCGTCATCATCGGGCTCAACGCGGCACTGACGCTGGCGCTGAGCTTTTCGCTCGTTTCCTCCTTCAGAGGACTGCACGCCGCGGGCATTGATTATCCCCGCTTCTGGCGCCGCTCCCTCCTGGCCGCGACGGCCGCTCGCGCGTTCAGCGAGCTCGCCAAGGTCGGGCAGGCCGAGGACATTTTCCTGGCCGGCTTGCTGCAAGACATCGGTGTGCTGGGGCTCGACCGGGCGGCGCGCGATTTCTACGCGAAGCTCGCGCAAGGCGCGACGCATGCGGATTGGATGGCGTACGAAGTGCAACAGCTCGGCAAGGACCACGCCTTTTATTCCGCGCTACTGCTCAAGGGGTGGAATCTCCCCGAGCGCATCTGGCAGGCGGTCGAGCACAGCCACACTCCGCAAGTCTTGAGCGCGAGCACCGAGGAAGGCAAGTACGCGCGCTGTGTGGCGCTCGGGAGCGATCTTGCCGAGGCCGTGCTGTGCCGGGAAGGAGCGACCAAAGTCGGCGCGCTCGCACAGCGCGCCCATTCTCTCCTCGGGATGAGCCATGAGCTCTTCAACGAAGTCGTAACCCGCATCCTGAAGCTCATCCCCGAAACGGAGGAGCTCTACGAGACGAGCATCATGCAAGCGGAGGATACCGAAAATCTGTTGGCGGAAGCGCGCGAGCTGCTCGCCGTGCGCAACCTCCACGCGCTCCAGGAAGTCAGCGCGCTGCAGGCGACGACGAGCGTGCTCCTGACAAGGACGGAAGAAGCCGAAGATTCCGGCCGACGCGATGCGCTGACCGGCGCTTTGAACCGCGCCTGGCTCGATCGCATGCTCGATCGCGAGTTCACGCAGGCCGTCGTCTTCGGGCGCGATCTCAGCGTCGCTCACGTCGATCTGGATCACTTCAAGAACGTGAACGAACGCTTCGGCACGCAAGTCGGGGACGAAGTGCTGCGAAATTGCGCCCGAGTGCTTCAATCTTGCGTGCGCGGCAGCGATCTCGTGCCAGATTCAGCGGCGAGGAGTTCATGGTCGTGCTGCCAGGCGCCGATCGAGAAATCGCGAAGCAAGTCGCCCAGCGGATGCTCGGCGCACTATCGGCGTTCGATCATGGCGAAGCCGCCCAGGGCATGCGGATTACGGCCTCGATCGGGGTTGCGACCTACACCCCCAAGCATCGATTTCCGAGCACCCTCGCGCTGCTCGAGGCGGCGGACCACGCGCTCTATGCGGCGAAGCTGTGTGGACGCAATCGGTTCGAATGCTACGAAGAGCTCGCCGGCAGTAGCCGGTCCGTGAACGCGCGCTAACGTCGGATCAAGGACCGAGCCGCTCGCTCTCCACGAGATCGACGATCTCGACGTCTTCGGCGCCGAAGCGCTCGCCCAAGAACAAGCTTCCCACCTTCGCGAATCGCTCGGCGTTGTCGGTCGCGAACAAGCGCATCGCGCCGGGCTGCGCTGCGCAGCTCACTAGCTCCCGCTGTTGCAGGTCGCGATCGAGCGCGACCGCGGTCGTGCGCGCGGAATCGACGAGGGTGACGTGATCCGCAAGGATTTCGCGCAGCGCGCTCGCGAGAACCGGGAAGTGGGTGCATCCGAGCAGGAGCGTGTCCACGGTCGGATGCTGCTCGAAAATCGAAGCCAGATAGCGCCGCGCAACGGCTTCGACGATCGGACCGGTCGTCCAGCCCTCCTCCGCCATTGCAACGAACAACGAGCATGCTTGGCCGACGACGACGGCCTCCGGCGCGCGCCGCGCGATCGCCCGCTGATAGGCCTTGTCCCTGATCGTGCCCTCCGTCGCGATGACCGCGATGTGTTGGCTCCGCGTCGCGGCGCAGGCCGCCTCGGCGCCCGGCTCGATCACGCCCATGACCGGCAGCGGCGCGAAACGCTTGCGCAGCGCGTCGAGCGCAACGGAGGAAGCCGTATTACACGCAACGACCAAGTACTTGATTCCTTGGCGCACCAACAGCTCGGCCGCCTGTAGGGAGTACCGCGTGACGGATTGCGCGCTCTTCGTCCCGTACGGCAAGCGCGCCGTATCGCCGAGATACACGAAGTCTTCGGCCGGCAGCCGCTCCCGCAAGGCGCGCAGCACGGTGAGACCGCCGACGCCCGAGTCGAAGACGCCGATGGGTTGCGAGTGGCGCGAGTGACGAGCAAGAGGGTCCTCACCCTTCGTTCGCGATCCGTTCTCCCCGTTCTTGATCACAGCCCACCCACGCCTGGTCCTCCGAGATCGCGCGCATGCGCGCTCGCTTTCTTACCCGCCACTCTCTTACCCGTCACTCTGCAATCAGCTTCGCGAAGCTCGCCGCGTCGATATTGCTGCCGCACACGACGAGCGCGACCGCCTTGCCGCGCAAGCGTTCGCGTAAGGGCCCGAGCAGCGCCGCGGTTGCCGCCGCACCCGCCGGCTCGACCGCAATCTTCGCATTGCGGAGCAAGAAGCGCATCGCAACGCGCAGCTCGTCGTCGGAGACTCGGACGAGCGCATCGACGTTGCGCCTGCAGAGCTCGAACGAGATCGGCAGCGCGTAAGGCGCGCCCAAGCTGTCCGCGATCGTCGCGACGCGCTCGATCGAGCGAGGCTCGCCCGCTTCGAAGCTGCGATACATACTGTCCGCACCGTACGGCTCTACGCCGAAGACTTGGCAGGCGGGATTCACGAGCTTGATCGCCGATGCGACACCGGCACACAACCCCCCGCCGCCGATGGGGACGATCGCTGCATCGAGCGCGGGCAGCTGCTCGCAGAGCTCGAGGCCAAGCGTCGCGGTACCGAGCGCCGTCGTACGGCCCTCGAAAGGGTGAATCAACGCACGGCCTTCGACTCGCGCGAGCTCCGCCACGCGGGCAAACCCCTGATGCGCATCCTCAGCAAGCTCCACCTGAGCACCGTATGCGCGGCACAGCTCGATTCGCAACGGATTGGCGCTCGCGATCATCACGACTTTCGCGCTCGTGCCGGTTTCCTTCGCGGCAAAGGCCACTGCAATCGCGTGATTGCCCGCGCTGATCGCGGTCACGCCACGCTCGCGGGCGTCCGGAGAAAGCTGCAGTGCGTTCAGGAGCGCCGCGCGCGCCTTGAACGTTCCGGTGAGCTGGAACAACTCGAGTTTCAAATAAACCTTCGTGTCCAGTCCGAATTCCCGCTGCGCTTCGATGCCGTGCAACGGCGCGACAGGCGTGCGCAGCGTGCGTCCCTCGAGCGTACGTGCTGCCGCTTGGATCTCCGGCAGTGTCAAAGAGATCGACGCATCCATCTGCAAATTGGCTCGTCATGGAGAGGAGAATTTTCAAGGATCATATCCGCATGTCGATTGCGACATAACACTTCATCGTGAGGCTTTCGCACGACCGCAGCGGCGCGGCATAATGGCGCGCGCTGAGCGCGCTGAGAATGAGTCGGCGTTCTCCACAGAACGAGTCGATCGGTTTGAACAAGAACGAGAAGTCGAGGGGTTGAAGATGGAGCGGCGCCTACACACACGTCATCGTGCCCGCACGGCGGTCTATGTCGCCATTCCAGGTCGCGCCGGCAAGTTGTGCCGCGCTCGCAATTTGAGCGCGAACGGTGTGTTCATCGAAACGCAAAACCTCGGTCTCAAGAAAGGTGCGACGGTACACCTTGCGTTCGCCATCAACCTCGGCGTCGTCACGAAGATTCATCGTCGCACGGCCATCGTCGCCCACGTCTCCAAGGGCGGCACCGGACTCATGATGGAGAGTCTGACCGGTACGCGTTGAGCTCCTCGCCCGCATCGATGCGGGTCGTGCGCGTTTCTGGACCCATTCGCAGGAAATAGCGCCCGCGCGACGGCCTCGCTCGGCCATAATGCGCCGAGTTCCCTTCTCGTTTCCCTTTTGCATACGAAGACATGGCAGCGTCGTACGAGCGTAATGTCGCGCGCTCACCGCGAGCCGACCTCACGGCCGCGCTCAAGCGGCACTTCGGCTTCGATGCATTTCGTCCTGGGCAGGAGGCCATCGTCTCCGACATTTTGGATGGGCGTGACGTGCTCGCGATCATGCCGACGGGCGGCGGCAAGTCGCTCTGTTTTCAATTGCCGGCGGTCCTCCGAGGCGGGCTTACGATCGTCGTTTCGCCGCTCATCGCGTTGATGCAGGACCAAGTCCGTTTGCTCGAAGAGCAAGGGATCGAAGCCACCTACATCAACTCGAGCCTGCACCCACGGGAGATCGCCGCTCGCATCGCGGCGGCCTGTTCCGGCCAATACAAGCTCCTCTACCTTGCGCCCGAGCGGCTGCTGCAGGGCGATTTCCTCCGCAGTGCGCTGCCGATGATGGCGGAGACGCCCGGCATCCGCGCGATCGTCATCGACGAAGCGCATTGCGTCTCGGAGTGGGGGCACGATTTCCGGCCGGAGTATCGCCAGCTCGCAGACGTGCGGCGGCGCCATCCTTCCATTCCGTTGCTCGCATTCACGGCCACGGCCACGGCACGCGTGCGGCAGGACATCATGCGGCAACTCGCATTGCGAGACCCCGCGGTTCACATCGCCAGCTTCAATCGGCCCAATCTCTTCTACTCCGTCAGGCCCAAGACCAAGCGGACGTATCAGGAGCTCTTGGCGCGCTGCAAAGCCTCGAGCGGCTCCGGCATCGTGTACTGCCTCTCGCGTAAGCGCGTCGATGAACTCGCGCAATCGCTGCGCACGGACGGAGTGGCCGCCCTGCCCTATCACGCAGGCTTGACTTCCGACGAGCGCAGAGACAATCAGGAAGCATTCATCAACGACGACGCCCGGGTCATCGTCGCCACGATTGCATTCGGGATGGGCATCAACAAGCCCGACGTACGCTGGGTCGTTCATTACGACCTGCCTCGTACGCTCGAGAGCTACTATCAGGAATCGGGTCGCGCGGGTCGAGACGGCGATGAAGCCGAGTGCGTTCTCTACTTCGGCGCAGGCGACATTCGCACCGCCGAGTTCTTGATCCAGCAAAAAATCGATCCCGCCACGCAGGAACCGCTCGAAGACGAGCAGCGTATCGCGCGCCAGCAGCTGCGAGACGTCTTGAGCTATGCCGAAACGACGGAATGCCGACGCGCGGTACAGCTCGCATATTTCGGCGAAACGTTCACGCCGCCGTGCAACGCATGCGACAACTGTACGACTGTGCGCCGAACCGAGGATCGAACGATCGAGGCGCAGCAATTCTTATCGTGCATCGCGCGGCTCGCGCAGCGCGGTGAGCGTTTCGGCGTGAGCTACGTGATCGACATATTGCGCGGCTCGCAATCCCAGCGCGTCATCGACAATGGTCATGCGTCGCTCAGCGTATACGGTATCGGCAAGCACTGGCGCGCCGTCGAATGGCGTGCGCTCGCCCGAACGCTGATTCACAGAGGGGACGTTCGCCAGTCCGAGGACGGCTACGGCGTGCTGTCGTTGAACGAGAAGAGCTGGGAGATTCTACGCGGCACACGAGGCGTCGAGGTCACCTCCACGAGCGAGCGCCAGGATCGAGGCGAGTTGCGAAGCACGCAGGAGGGCGCGGCCGGACCGATCGACCGCGAGCTGTTCGATGCACTACGTGCAGTGCGCAAACGCTTGGCTGTCGAGCATGGCGTTCCGCCCTACGTGATCTTCCATGACGCGACGCTCAAGCAAATTGCAGAGCGCAAACCGACGACGCACGAAGCGTTCTCCACGATCTCGGGCGTCGGTGCGACGAAGCTCGCGCGCTACGCCGACGCCTTCATCGACGCGATAAGGAAAGCACGCGACGGCGCCGCGAGTTAGAAACCGGCCGTAAGTCCAACGTAGAAGGTGCGTCCGGGCGCCGGCTCGAAGAAGCGATCGCCGGCACCGTTCACGATCACGGAACCGACATAGTCCTCGTCGGTGATGTTGTCGACGCGCACGAACCCGTTCAGCCTCCAATCGCCGAGCTCGCGTCTCATTCCCGCGTGCCAGTTGAGCACGCTGTAGCTGTCCGCAGCATCCGAGTTCGCGTCATTGACATAGACCTTGCCGGTGATACGCGCTTCGAGCCCGGTGGAGAAGCCGCTCGCGTGCTCCCAGCTCACATCGGCATAGAACGAATGTTCCGGCACGCCCGGCAAGCGTCGTCCGCTCAAGTCCGTCCCGGCGAAGTTCACGAAATCTTCGAAGCGCGCCTTCGTGTAGGTGTACGCGGTGCCGAAATCGAAGCCGCCCGGAAGGAGGTATTGCAGCGCGAGCTCCGCGCCTTCGCGACGCGTTTTCGCCGCGTTGACGAACGTATTCCGGCCAGGGAACGGCGACGGTCCGGTCACGATGTCGTCCTTCGTATCGGATCGGAACAGCGTCGCGGTGAGTCGCCCGGCATCGCCGAGGAACGCTTTGACACCAGCCTCGTAGTTCGTGCTGATCGCCGCATCGAGGTCGAAATTGAGCCCGGGCGAACCGTCCGGTCGATAGGCGAGTTCCGCGAAAGTCGGCGTCTCGAAGGCTCTACCTGCTGCAACGAACAGGTTCACGCTGGGTGTCGCTTCGAACAAGACACCGAGCACGGGCTGCGTGCTGTCGTAGCTCAATCTGCCGCTGTCGTCCGGATTCGGTCCGACGATGAAATGATCGTCGACATCGAAGCGCACTTCGCTGCGCCGCACGCCGCCCGACAAAACCCAACGCGAGACGGGGCGCCATTGCGCGATGACATACTGATTGACGCTATAGACGGTGTCGTCTTCGTCGCGCCGCGGCTCCCCGCGCAGGCCGCCGTCGTTGACGAAGCCGCGCCGCCGCTCCTCCATCCGATCGTATTCGACGCCGACCGTCAGCTCGTAGGGTGCGCCCGCGAGCTCGCCCTCGTGGTCCCACTGGAGGCTACCGCCGCCGAACTTGCGTGCGAGATCCACGACGCCGCCCGATCCAGTCAGCGCGGCGCTCGGATTCGCGAGGTATTGCACCAGATCGCGGTCGCCGTAATAGCCCATGATACGCAGCCGATCGTCTTCGCCGAACGCACGCTCGTAAGACGCGCCGCCCTGCACGTGACGAATGGACTTGCGGGTATTGAGCGCGATCGCGTTCGGCGCGACTTGCCGCGGATTCTCCTCCAGTTGCTCGCGTGTCAGACCGATCGGATCCTGCGTGTCCGGCTGATCGAGCACATTCACGATCGCGGTGAGCGAGGAAACTTCGTCGGGCGCGAATCGCATACGGAGATTCGCAACATCGCGCTTCGCTGCACTGTGATCTCTGTACCCGTCGGTCTCGAACCGCGAAAGATTGCCGCTGAGATCAACGCGACCGAGCCGCACACCGAATTGCGATCCGTAGCGTCTGAAACCGTCCTCGCCGGCCGTCGTCGTCAGCTCGAAGCTCGATTTCTCGATCCGATCCCTCGTGACGATCTGAATGACGCCGCCGGAAGAGTTGCCGTACAGCGCCGCGAACGGCCCGCGCAACACCTCGACGCGCTGAGCGCCGTCCAGGTCGAACAATCCCGTTTGGCCTTGCCCGTCCGGCATCGTCAGCGGAATGCCGTCTTGGATCAGACGGACGCCGCGCACGCCGAAAGAAGCGCGCGCGCCGAATCCGCGCGAAGAGACTTGCAGGTCCTGAGCGTAGTTCTGGCGGTTTTGCACGACGACGCCTGGCACGCGTCCAAGACTCTCCGACAGGTTTACGCGCAACTTGTGCTCTCGAAAGACCTCGCCGTCGATCGCATCGATTGCCGCGGGCGTGCGGAAACTCTGCTGCTGCGTGCGTGTCGCCGTGACGACGACGGTGTCGACCGGTTCGCCGGCCGCGAAAGATTCACCGGCGACAAGAAGCGACGCGGCCGCGCTCGCCGCGAGAAATACTCGTGTGCTCATGGTGCCGAATGATACCGGCGCCCCAAGCGTTCGACGCGCCGGCCACGGCGAACGGCGCCATTTTCATGATTTTCATGATGCCCCGGGGTCGACTTCGACGATCCAGCCACGCGCCCGCGCCGCGTCCAGGAATGCGCCGATGTCGGCCGCGAGTGCGCCGTCAGGAGAACGTCGCGCCGCTTCGCTGACGATTTGTTCGAGCGTCCGCGAGCCGTCGCACAAGCGCAGGATCGCAACGGCACCTTCGTTGAGCTGCACTTTGCCGTCGGCGTAGACCAGCATCGCCACTTTGTGCTTCGGCCCGGCGGCCACGAGCCGCACGCCCGCCGCGAGTTGTAGGCCATGGGCGATCGGGCTCGGCGCCTTCCGCTTGCCGACACCCTTCGTGATCCGCCGCCGGCCGCCTTCTGCCGCCATGCTCTTCCTCACACGCATACCGCGTGACGATGAAGCTCGTGTGAGCTTCATTCGATGAACAGACTCAAGCAGATTGCGTGCCAGCAGGGAGGGAAGTGATTCGTGACTAGCGGTTCGCAGTTCGTTCGGAAGCAGGCGTACCGCCGCCTGCATCGCATGCGCTCAACGCGCTGCTGAGTGCGAAGCGCGTTGAGCGGTCAGCTCAAGAACGCGGGGCGCTCGCGCTGCACGGCCAAGCCAAGCCGCTTGCAGCGACGATACAAGGTGTTGCGACTGATCCCGAGTCGCTTTGCGGCGTGCGACATATTGCCGCCGCACTCGCGGATGGCCGCGAGCAGCACCTCCCGTTCCGCGGCTCGGAGCGAATCGGGCCCGCAAAGCCTTGCACCCGTGTCGCCGCCGGTCGCTTCGGGATCGTTCGCATCCGCCGAGACCTGCCTGGAGGCGCCGGCGACCTGCTCGCGAACCTCGCTCGGCAAGTCGCTCAACCGCACGACGCCGCCTTCGCAGATTGCGAGCGCCGTGCGAATGACGTTGCGGAGCTCGCGTATGTTGCCGGGCCACGAATAGCTCAACAGGCATTGAAAGGCGTCCATTTCGATCGCGGCTGGACGTCCATCGCTCGTTTCCGCAGCGAGGAAGTCGCGAATGAGGCGCTCCTTATCGGTGCGCTGCGCGAGCGGCGGTAATTCGAGCGTGATGCCGTTGAGCCGATAGTAGAGATCCTCGCGGAAGGTCCCGCGAGCGATCATCGCTCGAAGATTCTGATGCGACGCGCAGATCACGTGCAGGTCCACTTTGAGCGGCGTCTCCGAGCCGAGCGGCACGACTTCTTGTTCTTCGAGCACTCAAAGCAACCGCGTCTGCAGCAGCAGCGGCATGTCGCCGATCTCGTCGAGAAACAGCGTGCCGCCGGAAGACTGCAGGATCTTGCCTTTCATGCCTTCCTTGCGCGCGCCGGTGAAAGCGCCTGGCCGGTAACCGAACAGTTCGCTTTCGATCAAGGATTCGGGAATCGCGGCGCAGTTGAGCGCGACGAACGGCTTATCGGCGCGCCCGCTCGCGGCGTGCAGCGCCCGTGCAAACGCTTCCTTACCCGCGCCCGTCGGTCCTTGAATCATGACCGGCACTCGAGACGATGCGACCCGACGCGCACTGCGCACGTTGCGGAGCATCTGGGGATCGCTGCCTGCGAGCTCTTCGAGCTTGAGCGTGTCCTTGCGTACGAGCGGCGGTGAAACTTGCACGACGGTTTGGCTTGCCGTCGGGCGTGCAGCTCGCGCGGGCATCGCGGTCACGGCCTTCTCCTGCGCGACGCTCGCAAAGAAGCGTCGCCCAAGATAGGCGTCTCGCAACGTCAAGAGCCCGCTGCGGCTGCCGAGCGGCGCGCCGAGAATGTCCTCGGAACGGACGTCGAAGACTTCGTCGATGCGCCGTCCGATGAGATCGTTGCGGTGCCGAGCACCGAGCAGACGAATCGCCGTTTCATCTGCGGAGATGATCGTCGCATCGGCAGCGAGCGCGAGTGCGCCGTCGTGCTGCAGGTTCACCAGCTCCGGGCGCGCATGGAAGCGCAACATGATCGACTCGCGGAAATGCCGCAGGAACACGCATTTCTCGATCAGCCTCGCCGAGAGATTCACGAGCGCCATCGTGTGAGCCTGACTCACGCGCGAGTCGCGCGCGTCCATCGTCGAGGCATCGAGCACCGCGAGCAATGCGCCGGAGGGGTCGCAAATGGGCGCGGCCGAGCACGACAACCCGATGTGACAGCCGTGAAAGTGCTCGGCGAGGTGCACGGTGACCGCGCGCTGCTCGACGATGCAGGTCCCCATCCCGTTCGTGCCCTGCGACGGCTCGCTCCAATCGGCGCCGGTCAGCAAACCTGCGGAATGAAAGGTCTTGGTGAGCGTCGGTTCGGATTTCTCGTAAAGGATGATGCCGCTCGCATCCGTGAGCAGAAGCGCATAACCCGATCCGGCAATGTGCTCGTAGAGCCAGTCGATCTCCGCCGATGCGATCTGCACGAGCTCGGCGTGCCGATCGTGCAGCTCGCGCAGCGCCGCTGAATCGAGCACGGGCGCGGGCTGCCGCCGTGCCGGATCGAGGGCGTAGTCCTCCACACAGCGACGCCACGAATTTCCGATCGCGGTGCTGAGCATCGACGAAGGCGCAACGCTTCCGCGCACGAAGCGCAGCACATCGGCAGCGTGCTGTATTGCAGTCGATTCCTGCATCCCCCCGGCCTCAAGGGTTCACGACCCTCTAGCTAGCATCCGTTCGTTATCCGCCCCGCATCCGTCCTGCGGGAACTCGCGCATTCTAAACGATGCGCGCGACAGCGGATTGACTGTATCACCTGTCCCACTTGTCGCGCGACACTGTCATACGGATCGTACATTTTAGCGCGCGTTCTGGGAGCATCGACCTTTACGCGGCATCCGTACAAGGCGCAACGGAATCGCGCTAACGCGCGGTTCGCGCGCGCTCATGCCGGATTGCACGTGCGTCACGCACGAGAGATGCGCGCCTAGCCACCGGGCCGATGCGCCGCGGCTCCCTTTCCGCGCAATGTTTACCCGCTTCGTTCGCCCTGCGCACCCCTGCTCGGCCGCACTGGCATACGGCTTGCTGTTAGCTCTGCGCCCACATCATCCACTTTGCCACGTGCCTGGCGATTCCCGCGATAGTTGCGGCGAAAAGACAGGTACTGCTTCAGGGAGCAGTTCCATGCCGGCGAAACAACGGAAACACGGGCTTGAGATCTCAACAGGTTCAACTGTAGCAGTGCTGTCGGCGCTTTTCTTGAGCGCACCGGCACAGGCCGTCGAGCTGACGGCGGGCGATTGGAAATTCACGGCGAACGGAAACGTCAACGTTCATTACATCCGCGCGAGCTGCGAGGA
>JAAYXG010000523.1 GCA_012516015.1 Lysobacteraceae bacterium
CCTGAAGAAAGTCATGCCCTGGACCTGACGGAGACGGCCAGCATGGCGCCGGTCTCCCGATTCTGGCAAGGACGGGCTACAATTATTGGACATCTCTCCGATTCACCGCGGCGCCGGCTTAGCACAGTTGGTAGTGCGCCTGATTTGTAATCAGGGGGTCGGGGGTTCGAGTCCCTCAGCCGGCACCATATTCAAGAACTTCGAAGCGTCTTTCCTCGACCTGTACTATTGATTCGACGTTGTACTATTCGACGCAGCGGCTTGGCGTTCTTACCGCGTCGATAGTGTTTTCGAGTGACGGCGACATCGGTGTGTCCAAGTAGCTCGCTAGCGCTCAGTGCATCGCTTCCCGTCTTGCCTCGGATGAACGTGTCGGCGCAGGTGCGGCGACGCGTTCGCCGGCTATGTCGCCGCGGAAATCGACATCATCGAGAGCCCGATCAAAGGCGCGACCGACAACGGCGGGGTTTCCTTTCGACTGCTTACGAAGGTGGGTCCGTGATGCTGTTCCAGTAACCACGCTGTCGTGCTTCCGTCCTCGGGCGGCACGTGCCCGACAAAATCGACGAGGCGGATGTCGGCATTGACGAGATGCCCAAAGGTGACAGCGGCTTCCGTGCCGACTCGACTATCGTCGGCCGCGATACGGATCATGATGTGTCGATCGACGATGTAGGGTGCAAACTGCGCCAAGCCGAAAACGTGCTGGTCGACGGCGTATCCATCAAATTCTGTCAGGCGCTGAAGGTCGGTCACCGGGGAGAGCAGCGCGATGTTTCGGATTCGATCGTCGTAGGCTGCGCAGGTCACGCCAACGTACCCGCCGCGGGACTGTCCGACCACGCTGGCCTCAGTCGCTCCGATCTGGTCGAGTACGAGCGACAGCCCCGAGCAAAACCTCCGAAACATTTCCGTATCGCCGCCTCGTGAGCAACGACCGCTTGCGCGAAGTGCTGGAACGCACGGACGCGAGCGCGGAGCACGTCGAGGCGGCGTTGCGCATCAACACGCAGGCGCGGTTGCGTGCGCTCAAGCAATCGTTCTTCGCGCTATCGGCCCTCGCGTTGATCGCCGTGATCCCATACGTGCGCACACGCCGCGGCAATCCGGGCAAGAGGTGGCATGATGAAGTGAAGGGCTCATCCGCACGCGAGCAGCCGTTCTCCGTTCCGACGATGACGCCATAGTCGCATCGTGAGAGGCGTTCAGCCGAGTGCCCCATGAACACCGCGGACGCTGCTCACGCTCGAGACGGACATTCTTTCCTTGGATTGCTGCGCGCGGCGGGGCGGGAGTACGCGCACGACTATGCGCACTACTTCGCGGGAGCGATCGTTTATTACGCACTCGTCTCGTTTCTACCATTGCTGTTGCTGTTGCTCGCCGTGCTCGGATTGTCGCTGCGGCTGACCGATGCCGCTGCCGATGCGGAGCGCCAAGTGCTGCAAGCCGTGGAAATGCACTTCGGGACGGAGCTCAAAACGACGCTGCAGGACCTGCTGCAACGGCTCGAGCATGGGTCGATCGTAGCCACTTTTGTCAGCCTCGTAGGTCTCTCGTACGCCGCATCGAAGCTCTTTCGTCACTTGCGGCTCACGTTTCGCGCCGTCTGGAAGCGCGCGCCGTTGCTCACCTCGGGTTTTCGCAGCGCGCTCAGGGCAACGTTGTTGGAGCGGGCGATCGCATTCGCAATGGTATTAGGCGGAGGCGCGCTGCTGGTGCTCGCATTCACGGTTATCGCAATGCTGCACTGGCTGACGGGCTTCTTGAGCTATATCCCGGTGCTCAATAACACAGCCGGCTATCTCGCGGCGATCTTGACGCCGATCGCGATTACGTTCGTTACGTTCGGGCTACTTTTCAAAGTACTGCCGCCCGTTCGCTTGCGTTGGCGCGACGTTTGGCTCGCGACCGCGCTATCGACCGCGGCTTGGCTCGTTGGCGCGGAGATTCTCACGCTCTACGTGAAGTACTTCGGCGGGAGCTTCAGCGCCTACGGCGTCGTCGGCGGTATGCTCATCCTCATGCTCTGGATGCATGCGATGAGCAAGGTGCTCTTCTTCGGTGCCGAGGTCTGCAAGGTCGGGTCCGGCAGGTCGCCGGCGAATACATATGTATGAGAGAGTGCCCGGCGGTTCCGCGGTGCGCGGCATACCCGAAAAGAGCATGGTGTTTTCGCGTAGCCACTCGCCGGCTTCGGTAGTGCATGCTAGGCAGGTCGCGAATCTGTCCCAGATGACAAAATCGAATGAAGTAGACGTGGGGAATATGCGGAGCGCGTATGAGGGAGCTTGCATACATCGGCCTGCCAATGCTGATGCTCATCGCCGGTTGCGGTACGACGCCGCCGCGCGAACGCGATATCAGCGAGCTCTCCGGCGTCGAGATGTATGAGCAGCTGTGCTCGAGCTGTCACGGCGTGTCCGGGCGCGGCGATGGGCCCGTCGCCCCGTTGATCGCCGTCGGCGTGCCGGATCTCACTCGCATCGCATATCGAAACGGCGGCGAGTTCCCCACCGAGGAAGTCCGCCGGACGATCGACGGCCGTTGGGATCGGCGCGCGCACGGAGCGCGCGACATGCCGGTCTGGGGTTGGCAGCTTTACGACAGCAGCGCGCCGAACGATGCCAACGAACGCGCGCAGGTCGATTCGATGATCGACCGTCTCGTCGTCTATCTGCGGAGCATTCAAGCGGAGTAGATCAGCATGGCTCGCACTCGACGGATGATCGTTCTCGGTTTGCTCGTCATGTCGTGGAATCCGCTCTGGGCGGCGGATTTTCTGTCGATGTCGGGCGAGGAGCTCTATCGGCGCTTCTGCGCGGCCTGCCATGGGATCGAAGGGCGCGGCGACGGTCCGGTCGCGAGCTATTTCACGGTCGAGGTGCCCGACCTGACGCTGATCGCGCGCCGCGCTCGCGGGACCTTCCCGCGGGAGCGTGTTGCACGCATCATCGATGGGCGGCACATCATCGGCGCGCACGGCACGCGGACGATGCCGGTTTGGGGAGAGGACTTCACCCGCGCCGAGCTCGGTAATCCCGATGCGGACGAGGCGACTGAGCTGCTGATCGAACGCTTGGTCGAGTACGTATCTCAGATTCAGCGGCCTGCGCTCTAATCGTTTTAGAATCGAGCATTCACAAAGAGGGGATCGTCATTATGTACAAGCGGATTCTCGTTGGCGTCGACGGTAGCGACGCATCGCTGCGCGGCCTGGATGAGGCCGTTCGACTCGCGAAAACGACTGGAGGGCAGCTCCTGCTCGTGCACGTGGTCAACCACATGTTGAGAGCGGACTTCGCCGCTGCCGCCTATTACGACAAGGTGATCGAGGCGCTGCGCGAGGGCGGGAACAAGGTCCTCGACCAGGCGGCTTCGCGCGCTCGGAAGGCGGACGTCCCCTGCGAGACCAAGCTCGTGGACGCTTTCGGCGATCCTGCGGCGGACTTGATCGTGGGCGAGGCGAAAGCTTGGCCGGCGGACCTGATCGTACTGGGTACGCATGGCCGTCGCGGACTGAAGCGGCTCGCGTTGGGCAGCGATGCGGAGCTCGTGCTGCGCATGGCACCGGTCCCGGTATTGCTCGTACGCACTCAATCGGACGCAGCGAGTGCATAGCTAGAACTCGCTGGCCGCATCGGGACGAGGGGAGCGTCGATCGGACGCTCGCCTCGCGCGAGCCGATATCCGACTAAGGCACGAGGACGGCGGCGCCGTTCAGCTTGCCGGTGCGCAGCTGCTCGAGCGCGAGATTGGCATCGGCGAGCGGGAACGTCTGAATGGCGGTGTGGAGCGGGATTTTTCCCGCGAGCTCGAAGAACTCCGTGCCGTCGCGCCGAGTCAAATTCGCAACCGAGCGAATCGAGCGCTCTCCCCAAAGCAGCGCGTAAGGGAACGTCGGTACGTCGCTCATGTGGATGCCGCCGCAGACGAGCGTGCCGCCTTTGCGCAGCGTTTCGAGCGCGGCCGGTACCAGCGCCCCGACAGGGGCGAAAATGATTGCGGCATCGAGCAATTCAGGGGGCGGCTGATCGCTGCCGCCCGCCCATCGTGCGCCCAACGACAGAGCGAACTGTTGTGCAGCAACATCGCCGGGGCGCGTGAAGGCGTACACCTCTTGTCCCTGCGAGCGCGCGATCTGCGCAACGATGTGCGCCGCTGCGCCGAACCCATAGATCCCGAGACGCCGCGCGTCCTTCGCGAAGCGCCAGGAGCGATAACCGATCAATCCCGCGCAGAGCAAGGGGGCGGCGTGCGCGTCGTCGAAGGCGTCCGGCAACTCGAAGCAATAGCGCACGTCCGCGAGCGCGTGCTCGGCGTAGCCGCCGTCGAGTTGGTAGCCCGTGTAGAGGGCGCGGTCGCATAGATTCTCTTCATTGCGCCGGCAGAACGCGCACTCGCCGCAAGTAAAGCCGAGCCAAGGCACGCCGAGACGAGTCCCTGCCGCGAGCGACACGCCGGGCCCGCACGCAACGACCTCTCCGACGATCTCGTGTCCGGGCACGATCGGAAGGGGCACGTTCGGCAGCTCGCCGTCGACGACGTGAAGATCGGTTCGGCAGACGCCGCAGGCGCGGACTTTGAGCAATACCTGTCCAGGGCCGGGCGCGCGCAGCGCGCATCGTTCCCGCACCAACGGTTCGCCGATGCGCCGAAGCCGCATGCAGTGGGACGTCGAAGTGCTCATTCGAAACGATCTAAACGAGGACCATTCACGCGGTCAAGGTGCGAGCTTGCGATCGACTCAGTA
>JAAYXG010000524.1 GCA_012516015.1 Lysobacteraceae bacterium
ATCCGATGGAGCTCGATCGTGACGGTGCTGCCTTGCACGTCGATCGTATCGATCGGCATGCCGAACGCTTGCTGATCGGGGCTATCGAGCGTACCGACGAGCTTGCCTCCCTCCTCCTTGATGTCGAATACGAGCCGCAGCTTCATGGCGCCGACATCGAGCGCACCTTGCCAGATACCCGCAAGTCTTGGCGGTTCGGCCACCGCGATGGACACTGCACCGAGACAGAGCAGCATGGCTGCCAGACCTTTGATCATCGTGCTCATCCGCAACCTCCTTTGTAGTTCGGTCGGTCGACACGATACCGCTACAGCGCGCTCCCGTTGAGGCGATGCGACGAAGCCTCGCATGCGGCACGTGAAAGTGCCGATTCTCGGAGTGAATGCTTTAGTATCGGCGCGCACATCCGATTCGCCACGCTCGATATGCATCACAGCAGCCCGTCTCCTTGGGTGCGTCGCTTTGCACCCCTCATCCCAGCGGGCGGTCTCGTGCTCGATTTCGCATGCGGCTCGGGGCGCCATGCACGCCTGCTCGCGGAAATGGGCTACCGGGTGGAAGCCGTGGATCGTGACGCAGCCTCGCTCGAATCGCTTGCAGGCGTGCCGGGCATCACGACGCGCATTGCGGATCTCGAGCAGCAACCCTGGCCCTACTTGCCGTCGAGCTTCGACGGTGTCGTCGTGACGAATTATCTCTATCGTCCGCGCTTCGACGCGCTGCTCGATCTACTGAAACCCGGCGGCGTGCTGATCTATGAGACGTTCATGGTCGGCAACGAGGCGCTCGATAAGCCCTCGAATCCGGATTATCTTCTGCGGCCCCACGAGCTGCTCGATCGGGTGCGCGGTCGACTCGATGTCGTTGCGTTCGAGCAAGGCTGCGTCGATGAGCCGAAGCCGGCGGTCATGCAGAAGATCTGTGCTATCGCTCCGCTCGACTCGCAGAACGCCCGAAGGTTCTAGCAAGTCGTCGCTACTGTGCGCGGAGCTTGATCGCGAACGTGTACCTGGACACGAGGCAGTTGCGATTGGGCGGCCGGCCGACGTGACGGATCGCGCCATCAAAAAGAACCAGTCGACCGGGCTTGGGGCTCACGATCGCTTGCGCGTCGCCCGATGAATCGAAGAACACGGTTTCCCCGCCCCACTCGATGTCCCAACGGTCGCACAGAAACCAAAGCGCCGTGAGCTCGCGCGCTCCCGGCAACGCATCGACGTGCGTCAGCAGAACATCGCCGTAGGAGGCGAAGTTCGTGTAGCAGCGATACGGGCGATAGGCGTCGTTCGGGCGCAGGCTCGCAATGGCTTTCTGCGTCGCCGGCCACAAGCTCGTGCGCGGCAGATTCTCGAGCGGCATTTCGCATACCCAATGGCGATACTCCGCACTCTCGGGGTGCGCCGTTTCCGTACGCGTGAACGCCGCATGGGAAATCGCCGCGAAATAACGTGCCGCCTCTTCCGGCGGCACGAGGCCGTCGAAGATCGCGACCTCCCTGCCATCGACATGGGCGGTACGCGTCGGTGTGCTCATCTACTCAACCATGCTGCCTGACGAAGTCCATGTGACGCGGCATCGTCGCGGCCAATCGCTCGATCGATTCACGCAACCCGACGAGATCGCCGGACCTCAAGTTGCTGAGCGTCGATTGACTATGCAGTCCGATCCTGTCCGGAAACGCACCGCTGCCGAGCAGCAGCCAGGCCCAATCCGTTTCATCGAACACCTCGTTATCGAGCAACTCGATGCGGCCCGTCGCGGCGTACAAATCCATCTTGTGCTGCAGGCGCAGCGGAGGCGCGGCAGCCCGAGCAGCGGCCCAGTACGCATCCGACCTCGCGCTCGTCATATAGTGCGCGATCGTGAAGTCGCGAAGCGAATCGGCGTACTCGCCCACGGTGCGGTTGTACTCGATTGTCTCGAGCCGCGTATCCCGAGCGATCGGGAACATCTCGATGAAGGTTGCGATTCCGAGCTGAGTGAAGTGAAGGCTCGCACCGGCGAGCGGCTCGATCTCGAGCGCCGCCTCGCCGAGCGCAACGCAATTGCGCTCCCAGAAACGCTGGCGGCGACCTTGCGAGAGCACGGTACGCGAGACGTCCTCGGACCGGACGGCCCCGAACGACACCAGACGTTCGATCGCTGCCTCATCGCTCAGGAAGGCGCTGTTATAGACGAAACCGACGGCAGAGCTGCGCGCGAGCGGTAAGCGCCACAGCCAGCCTGTCTCCTGCGCAATCGTTTCCGTCACTGCGCGAGCATCGTCGATCGGTGCCGCTGCTGCCGAAAGCATTCGATCGTTCGGCAACCACGCGCTCCAATCGTCGCGCGGGGCGTCGCAGACGCGGCCGATGAGCCGCCCCGCCCGACCGGAGCAATCGACATAGAAGTCCGCTTTCGCTCGCCCGGCGTTCGCGAGGATCAATTCGTCGATGTCGCCGCTCGGAGCGAGCGCGACGTGCTCGAGTCGCCCTTCGATCCGCCTCACTCCCAAACGCTCGGCATGCTCGCGTAGATAAGCCGCGCAGGACGCTTCCGGCACGTGAAGCGCATACGTGAAGCTCGAGGTCAGCCTGCTGTGCGACATCGGTCGGGCGAATCGACCCGACCGCGCCGCCATGGCAGCGAGGGAGTAGAGCTCATGCCGTTCCTTCGAGCGGCGTACGGCCTGCTGCAGCAAGTATCGATAGAAGGGAACGCCGGCCAGCTCGATGCCGAGCTCGCCGTGAGCATGCAAGAATCGACTCGTCGCACTTTGCCAACCGCGATGCTCCGTCGCGAGCTTGAACGTCGCGTCCGTACGCCGGACGAAATCGGTTTCCTTGATACCGAGCAGCGACAGCATTCCCAACAGAGAAGGCAGCGTCCAACGTGCGACGGGCGCATCGCCCGTCGCACCAAGATCGAGCACGCACACGTCGAGGCCGCGACGATGGAAGGCGCGCTTGAGCGCGGCCGCCGCGAGCCACGCATGCGAATCGCTGCCGACGACGAGCACGCGCTGCACGGCTGTCATGATGCGACACCCTGAGCTCGATGCTCGACCGGGCGGCCCGCTGGGCAGTACTTGCTGAGGAAGAGCTCGTGCGAAGGCATGCGCACGACGGCTTCCGCGACTTTATCGCGCATCAGCTCGAGACGACGATCCACTTCGGCCGGATCGAGCGCGTCGACGAGCGGATCGTACGCGCGCGGCATCACGCGCTGCCCGAAGTAGACGGCGAGCCAGCTCGGCTCGAGGAACAATCCGTCCTTGTATGTGATCAAGCGCCCGCGATGACGGAACACTTCCAGGCGATGCGCGAGACTGTCCGGAATCGACATGTTCCGACAGTAGTTCCAGATCGGCGCGTCGTCGCGCTCGATCGCGTGATAGTGCAGGATCAGGAAGTCCCGCACACGGTCGTACTCCATCTCCATCCAGCGGTTGTAGGCATCGACGACACGCGGATCGAACGTGTCCTCGGTGAGATAGTCGATGAGCTGCGTGATCCCGATCTGAATCAGATAAATGCTCGTCGACTCGAGCGGCTCGAGAAACCCGCTCGAAAGGCCGATAGCGACGACGTTCTTGTTCCAGCTCTTGCGCCGGCGACCGGTCACGAAACGAAGGAATCGCGGCGAAGCGATCGGCTTGCCTTCGAGCCTCGCGAGCAGCCGTTCGGCCACCTCGTCGTCGCTGATGAAATTGCTGCTATAGACGTAGCCGTTTCCCATGCGATGCTGCAATGGAATACGCCACTGCCAGCCCGCCTCGCGAGCGGTTGCGCGCGTGTAGGGCGTCAGCGGCCCTGAGTTTTCCGAGGGGACCGCGACTGCGCGATCGCACGGCAGCCAGCGCGTCCATTCGTCGTAGCCTGTTTTGAGCGTCTGCTCGATGAGCAAACCGCGGAAACCGGAGCAGTCGATGAACAGGTCGCCTTCGATCGTCGCGCCGCTTTGCATCGTGAGCGATTCGATCCAGCCGTCCTCGCCGCGCTGACGAACCGCCACGACTTTGCCTTCTATGCGCTCGACACCGCGCTGCTCGGAAAATGCACGCAGGTACTTCGCATAGAGTCCGGCGTCGAACTGGAAAGCGTAGCCGTACGTCGACAGCAATGAGGCCGGATCGTCGACGGGCAGCATGAACTTGTTCGCCTGGGCGGCGACGATCGGCAGCGAATAGGCATCGATCGGCGCCGCCTTGCCTTGGAGCGCTTGTCTCACCCAATGCTGGTGAAACGACACGCCGCCGATGCGCGAGCCATAGGCACCGAAGGGATGGATATAGCGATCGCCGATACGCGCCCAGTCGACGAACTCGATGCCGAGC
>JAAYXG010000525.1 GCA_012516015.1 Lysobacteraceae bacterium
ATCTGAAAGGCGCTATTCTGAAAGGCGCTACGCTGCAATCGCTATGTTGATCAGACAACGCCCGCCTCCGCCCACCGAATCGTCAGTCGCGTCCGCCATGCGGCCAGCGCTCGAGCTGCGGTCTCCCCTGTAGTGCGCCAATGAAGCGCTCTGTATCGTTACGTAGCAAAAGTCGATAGCGAGCCGGTCTGCGAGCTCGCAGCCCGGCGGCGCCTGCATCTGCTATACTACGCCTCTGTTTTTTCTACATTTTTTTCTCCCGCCAAACAAAAAGAGCAACTTACCCACGATGCCAGTTACCTTCTCTCGCCAATTGCTGCGCCGGTCGATTCTCAGAGTTCAGACCTGGTTGCGGCGAGAGCAAGGGCGTCTCACTCGCGTCGCGGCTGCCGAACCTTATAAAGCGCACGTCCTGACCGCGCCGCAGATGGCTGCGCTTGGCGCGTCCCTCGCGCGTCAGCATCGGCTTGCGAAACATCAACGTCCCGATGCCCTCCTCGCGCGACTGAGCGCGAACGCACGCGTGCTTCAAGAAGTGCATGCGGCGCTCGCCGCGACGGTCGTTGCAGGCAAGACCGTCACACCCGCCGGCGAGTGGCTGCTCGATAACTACTATCTCATCGAGGAAGAGATTCGCCTCGCGCGGCGCTTGATGCCGCTCGGTTACAGCCGGGCCTTGCCGCAGCTCGAAGGCGGCCCTTCCGCCGGATTGCCGCGCGTCTATGACCTCGCGCTGCAGGTCATCGCGCACAGCGACAGCGCCATCGATCTGCTGAGCCTCAGCGGCTTCATCGCGGCGTATCAGCGAACTGCACCGTTGAAGCTCGGCGAGCTGTGGGCCATTCCCATCATGCTGCGGCTCGCGCTGATCGAGAATCTGCGCCGCATCGGTGCGCGCATCGCCGAAGCCAATGCCGACCGGCGCCTCGCGAATCGTTGGGCCGACGCCATGCAGGAGGCCGCAAAGAACGAGCCGGCCGATCTGATCCTCCTCGTCGCGGACATGGCGCGCTCCGGCGTGCCGATGACGAGCGCATTCGTCGCCGAGTTCGCGCGACGGCTGCAAGCCAACCCGGCGGTGTTGGGGTTGCCGCTGACCTGGGTCGAGCAGCATTTGTCCAGCAGCAATCAATCGATCGACGAGCTGGTGCAAATGGAGATTGCGAATCAAGCCGCTGCGCAACTCACGGTCAGCAACAGCATCACCAGTCTGCGCCTGCTCGATAAGCACGATTTGACCGAGTTCGTCGAGGCGCTGAGCCTCGTTGAGCAGGAACTGTACGAGGATCCTGCAGAGATTTATGCGTCGATGGATTTTGCGACGCGCGATGCCTATCGCCACGTCGTCGAGCGGCTTGCGCGGATGGGCACGCACAGCGAACAAGAGGTCGCGCGCGCCGCCGTCGAGCTCGCACGCGAAGCGGCCGCGAGCGACACGCAGGATGCCGATCCGCGACACAAACACGTCGGTTACTACCTGCTGGATCGGCGGGGTCTCGCTCGTCTCGAGCGCGTGCTCGAGGTGCGCAGGCCTTGGCTGCAGCGCTTGCGCGGTTTCTTCGCGC